>JAKARG010000039.1 GCA_021819345.1 Actinomycetes bacterium
ACCACGACCTCCGGGTCGAAGGCGTTGGCGAGGTTGGCCAGCCCGAGCGCCAGCCACCAGGCGAGCTCGGCGAGCACCTCGCACGCGCCCTGGTCGCCGGCGGCGGCCGCCGCCGTGACGTGCTCGCCACGCACCGCCTCCGGGTCGCCGCCGGCCCGGGCGACGAGCTCGGGCGCCCGACCGGCCTGGGCCGCTTCGCGCGCCAGGCGACCGAGGCCGTCCCCGGAGGCGAAGCGCTCCCAGCAGCCCCGCTGGCCGCAGGGGCAGGGGGGCCCGTGGGGGTCGACGACCATGTGGCCCCACTCCCCGGCGAAGCGCCGGGCTCCTTCCACGAGACGCCCTCCCACCACGATCCCTCCGCCGATCCCGGTCCCGAGGGTGACCATCAGCAGGTCTCGCGCTCCACGGCCGGCCCCGCGCTCGAGCTCGGCCCAGGCGGCTGCGGTGGCGTCGTTGCCCACCCAGATCGGCGCTGCGTAGGCGCTGCGCAGCTCGGCGGCCAGCTCGGTGCCGACCAGGCCGGGGAGGTGGGCCGAGAAGCGCACCGTGCCCGAGGCGTCGACCAGGCCCGGGAAGCCCACGCCGAGCGCCCCGGGGGCACCCTCCGCCCCGGCGTCGCCGGCTGCGCCCGCGAGGACCTCCCCGACCACCCCTCGCAGCGCCGCCAGCAGCTCTCCGGGAAGACCGGGCGTCGGCACCTGCCGGGCACCTCCGGGACCGTCGGGGACGAGGGCGAGGACCTTGGTGCCGCCGATGTCCACGCCTACCGCAGGAGCCCCGCTCACCGCGGCCAGCGGGGTGCCACCGACCCGACCGGGGCCGAGGCGGCCACCGTCCCCTCCTGGCCCTCGCCTGTCGGCACCCTCTCGGGAGCCACCCCCGCCGGCACCCTCTCTGGAGCCACCCCCGCCGGCGCCCTCACAGCCGGGAGCGCAGCCGGCGCATCCCCGCCAGCCAGGCGTCACGGTCGGCCACCTTGGCCGCCTCGTAGCGGCGCACCTCGGGGTGGGGCGTGACGAGCAGCTCCCCCGAGCGCAGCGCCTCGAGCACCGCCCCGGCGACCTCGTCGGGCTCGAGCAGCTCCCCGGCCGCCTCCAGCTCCCGGCGACTGCGCTCGTCGCCGCCGGCGACCATCGGGGTGCGCACCCCCTGCGGCGCCAGGCAGTGGACCCCCACCCCCCGGTCGCCGTACTCGACGGCGAGCCACTCGGCGAGGGCAACCGAGGCGTGCTTGGTCACGGTGTAGGGCGCCGAGCGGATCAGCATGAGGAGGCCGGCCGCCGAAGCGGTGATCACGAAGTGGCCTGCCCCCCGCTCGGCCATAGCCGGTAGGACCAGGCGGGCAGCCTGCACGTGGGCCATCGTGTGCAGCGCGAAGGAGCGCTCCCAGTCGGCGTCGTCTCCGAGGCCGTCGCCGGCGGCGACGCCGGCGTTGGAGCAGTAGACCCCGATCGGCCCCAGCTCCGCCTCGACCCGGCCGACCGCCGCGCCGAGCGCGCCGGCGTCGGTCACGTCGAGGCCGAGGTGCAGCTCCCCCGGCCCGCGGTGCCCGGGAAGGTCGAATGTCGCCACCGCCGACCCCTCGGCGGCGAAGCGCTCGGCCAGCGCCCTCCCGATGCCGCTCGCCCCGCCGGTCACCACCACCACCCCCCAGTCCACCCCGGGGAGCCTACCGAGGCGAGGTGGTACAGGCCGATCGCAGCAGCGGTGGCGACGTTGAGCGAGTCGACGCCCGGAGACATCGGGATCCGGGCCTTCTCACCGGCGAGGGCCAGGGCCGCCGCGGAGAGCCCCGGGCCCTCGGCGCCGACCACCAGGGCAACTCTGCGTCCCCGGAGCGCCGGGCCGAGCGCAGGAGCGGTCGGCTCCGGGGTGAGGGCGACGACCCGCCATCCCGCAGCGCCGAGGTGCCCGAGGTCGGCCGGCCAGTCGGAGCTGCGGCCCCACGGGACGCAAAGGACGTGGCCGAGGCTCACCCGGACGCTGCGCCGGTAGAGCGGGTCGGCGCTGGTCGGGTCGAGGAGCACCCCGCCAGCCCCGAGGGCGGAGGCGTTTCGGAACAGGGCACCGAGGTTCTCGTGGTCGTTCAGTCCCTCGGCGACGACCAGCGGACCAGGACCGGCAACGAGCTCCTCGGTGGGAGAAGGCGGCTGGCGGCGCCCGAGAGCCACCACCCCCCGGTGCAGGTCGAAGCCGACGGTGCGCGAGAGCACCTCGGGCGAGGCGACGTAGACCGGAGCGCCCGCCGATTCGAACGCGCGCACGAGGGCGGGGAAGGCGTCGGCTTTCCCCCTCCCGAGGAGCAACGACACCATCGGGTAGCGCGAGCCGGCGAGCCTGCTCGCCGCCAGGTGGCCCTCCGCGACGAACACCGCTGCACCCTCTTCCACCCTCCGGCGCAGCGCTACGTCACGCAGCTCCCGATAGAGCGACAGCCGTGGGTCGTCGGGGTCCTCGACGCCGATCAGGGTCCCGGCTCAGCGCGGCTCGGCGAGCGGCTGGTCCTGGTCCGCCTCTTCCACCCGGGCCCTCAGCTCCCGCAGAGCAGTGCTCGTGATCCGGGCCTCCGCACGACGCTTCACGAACCCCGGCAGGGGAACCCTCAGCTCGACGACCAGGCTGTAGCGGATCTCGGTCGAGTCCTCGCCGGCGGCCTCCAGGCTGTAGGTGCCGTCGAGCCGGCGGGTCAGGTCGCCCTCGGTCTGGACCCACGAAAGCTCCTCGGGGGCCCGGGAGTAGTCGTAGAGCAAGCTGTAGGAGGTGCTGCGCCCGAATGCGGCGGCCCGGAAGGTGACCCGCTTCGCCCGGCCCTCACTGTCGCGCTCGTCGACCGCCACCGCCTTGATGTCCGCAGCCCACTCCGGGTAGCGCTCGAAGTCGGTGAGCACCGAGAGGCACCGTTCCGGCGTCCCGCGGATCACCATCCGCTCCGTGACCTCGTCGTTCACCACCGCTCCTTCCGGGACCTCTCCTACCCGTAAGGTACCGGGCGGCGCAGCTCGGCCGGCACCACCGTCTCTTCCCGGCACCGGCGGCCGCACCGTCTCTGCCCGGCGCCGGCGGCGGAGCCGATCAGCGTCCGAGCAAGCCGAGCGCCTCGCCCAGGCGGGCCGCCAGGACGTCGTAGGACAGCTCCCTCTCCACCCGGCTGCGGGCAGCCCGACCCTGCTCCTGAGATCGCTCGGGGTCGTCGATCAGCGCCTCGACCGCTGCTGCGAGCTCCCTCGGGTCCTCGGGTCGTCCGACCACCGTGCCGGTCACCCCGTCGAGCACCGCCTCGGCCGCTCCTCCGCTGTCGCCGGCGATCGCAGGCACCCCCGAGGCGGCCGCCTCCAAGAAGATGATCCCGAACCCCTCCTGCTCCAGGCCGCCCCAGCGGTTACGACACGGGAGCGCGAAGACGTCCGCGCAGGCATGGAGGCCGGGCAGGTCGGCCTCGGCCACCCAGCCGAGCATCCTCACCGGCGCGCGGGTGCGCTCGACGAGCCGTCGCAGCCGGCCCTCGTCGCGCCCGCTGCCCCCGATCGCCACCTGCAAGTCGGGATGGCGCGGTGCCAGTAGCGCAGCCGCCTCGATCAAGGTGTCCATCCCCTTGCGGGGGACCAGGCGGCTCACGCTCACCACCAGGCGGGCCGCCGGGTCGAGACCGAGCCTGAGGCGCATCGCCGCCCGCTCGATCCCCGGCAGCGGGAAGAAGCGGTCGAGGTCGACCCCGGGAGGGATGTTGGCCACCGGGGCCAGCGGGGTCCGACCCGCCGCCCGGCGGGCCTCGGACTCGGGATAGCTGCCGGCGGCGATGAGTAGCGACGCGTGCCCGAGGACCCGCCGGAGCAGCGCCCGGCTCCCCGGCAGCCTCCCAGGGACCGTGACCTCGGCGCCGTGCAGGACCGCAGCGTAGGGAAGCCCGAGACCGGGAGCGATCAGGCCGAGCGGCAGGGCCGGGTCGAGAACCACTGCGCCGGCACCGGTCTCCCGGGCGACGGAACGGACCCGCTGGGCGAGCACCGGGTTGGGCAGCAGGACCGGCTCCCGACTGCGTACCACCGGGAACGCCTGCTCGGCGTCGAAGCGGGCGGCCCGAGGGTGCGGGGTGGTGAGCACGACCACCTCGTCGGGCGGCAGCCGGCGCCACAGCTCCCAGAGATAGGACTGGATTCCGCCGGTCTTCGGGGGAAAGTCGTTGGTGACGAGCAGGTGGCGCACGATGGGGTCGGCTGCGATCAGGTCGGCTTCGGTTGGGTCCGGCTGCGGCCGGGTTGGCTGCGGTTGGGTCCGGCTGCGGCCGGGTTGGCTGCGGTTGGGTCCGGCTGCGGCCGGCTCACCGCTAGCCCGGTCGCAGCCACAGAGCATTACAGCTCATGCCCCTCGGCGCAGCCACGAGATGCCTCGGTACCGAGCTGCGCTCGGTGGGAGCCGGAGGCGCCCTGGAGCCCGTGGCGCACCTGCCAGGGCTCGCCCACCTCTCGCCCTCACATCACCTCTCGCCCTCGCCCACCTCTCGCGCTCACATCACCTCGAGGGTCGCTCCGGTGGTGGCTCCCCGTCGCCGGCCACCGACCCGAGCTGGGCCGACAGGGGGGTCCCGGGCGACAGCCGCCCCGCCGCCAGGTCGGCCGTCCACTCCGCCTGCACTGCCTTGCGGCCGTCGCTGTAGCGCAGCACCACCTTCCACGTGCCGTCCTCGTCGTGCGCCGCCGACCAGTGCTCGGCGAGCTCGGAGGGCTCGACCCGCATTCCCCGCCGGGCCAGGTTGTGGCGCACCGCCTCCGCCAGGGGGAGGGCAGAGACCTGCCCCGACGCGGCACTCAGGTGCAGCGACCAGGCTCGCTCCAGGGCAACCCGCCGCTCGGCGACGATCGGACCGGCGAAGCGCTCGACCCACTCCGAGTCGACGCCGGCCTCTGCGGCCACCTCTGCGACGGTCCGGCCCTGACGGAGCCGGGCCTGCATCTCACGCGGGCTGAGGGCCCCGCGGAGGCCCCCGCCCGTACGGACCATCTCGTCGAAGGCGGCGTTGCTCGGCGGTGGCGACTCGGGCCGATCGTGTTCTGCCGGCTGCTCGCCGCCGGCGTCGCCGGAAGCGAATGCCGGGCGCGGTCCTGGCTCGCCCCGGTGAGCGCCGCCACCGCCGACGCCGTCGCTCGGATGGACGCCAACCGGATCGACTCCAGCCGGATCGGCGCCAGCCGGGGCGACGGTCGGGGCGCCGGCCGGACCGACGCCAGCCGGGGCGGCGACGCCGTGCTCGCCTCCGGGAACGGGACCGCCTAGAGCCCGGGTGACCTGGCTGACGAGGCCAGGGTCGACCCTCACCCAGAACCTTCCCCCTCGACCGTCGGTACGGTCGGAGAGCAGCAGCGCCCGGGACTCCGGGTCGACACCGACCAGATGGAGCTGGAGCAACAGACAGACCCCCCGTCGGGCCTAGGAGTGGCCCGCTCCCGGGCCCGAAGCGACTGGGACGAACTGAACCTACCAGCTCGCCGCCCGGGACCCGCCGGAGCAGTCGTGCGCTACGACGGCTACGCCTGACTGGCGGCGACGGTGGCGCAGCGCGGGCACCAGGCCCGCCCTGCCGAGCAGACGCACGGCGCGCTCCTCGGCCACGTCGATCACCAGGGCGTCGCCCGGCTCACGCCCGCAGATGAAGTTGACCACGCAGTCGTCACAGGTGGGGGTGTGCTGGCGCTCGCACTCGGAGCAGTCGATGGTGAAGCTCATGCGCAGCATCCTGACGAGGGGGTGCGACACCTTCCTCGGGACCCCATGCCGAAGCAGGCGGGTGGGGCCGCCCGCCTGCTGCCCCGCCCGGGACCGCCGCCTGCCAGGCTCAGCGGCCAGCGGCGGCTTCCGACTGCGAACGGGCGACCAGGGCATCGAGAGCACGCGCCGCGGCGCCGGAATCGATCGCCTCGGCGGCAAGGACCACCCCCTCCGCCAGGTCGCCGACCGCACCGCCGACGAGGAGACCGGCAGCGGCATTGAGCACCACTACGTCCCGATGGGCTCCCGGCTCACCGGAGAGGACCGCCCGGGCGGCGGCCGCGTTGGTCGACGCGTCGCCCCCGCGCAGCTCGGCGAGGGTCGCCGGCGCCAGGCCGAAGCTGGCAGGGTCGACGACCATCTCACCGTCTGCGAAGCGCAGGCTCGACAGGCCGGTGGTCGACAGCTCGTCCAGGCCGTCGGCCCCGTGCACCACTGCCACGTGGGTCGCTCCGTTGCCGGTGAGGACCCCGACCATGGTGGGCGCCATCGCCGGGTCGCCCACACCGACGACCTGACGGCGGACACGGGCCGGGTTGGCCAGCGGTCCGACGAAATTGAAGGCGGTCGGCACGCCGAGCTCTCGTCGCACGGGGATGGCATGGCGCATCGCAGCATGGAAGCGCGGGGCGAAGCAGAACCCAATCCCGGCGTCCTCGATGCACGCCCTCACCCCGGCGGGACCGAGCCCGATCTCCACGCCGAGCGCCTCGAGCACGTCGGCGGAGCCGGCGCGCGAGCTGGCCGCGCGCCCACCGTGCTTGCAGACCGGCACGCCGGCGCCGGCGACCACCAGGGCGGCGATGGTCGACACATTGATCGTGCCGCTGCGATCCCCGCCGGTCCCGCAGGTGTCGACGAGGCGGCCACGCAGCTCCTCGGGGAGCTCGACCGGCTCGGCCGCGTCGAGCATCGCCCCGACCAGGCCCCGCATCTCCTCGACCGTCTCGCCCTTGCAGCGCAAGCCGAAGACGAACCCGGCGATCTGGGCATCGCTCGCCTCCCCGGCGAGGACCTCGGCCAGGGCCGCCCGGGTCTCCGCGGCGCTCAGGTCCTCCCTCCTCGACAGCCGCCCGAGCACCGCCGGCCAACCACCGAGCTGCTCGAGGTTCGCCTCCGCAGTCGGCCCGCCCATGGTCGGAACGGTCTAGCAGCTCATGCCGAGCGCCGCCGCTGGCGGATCATCCGACGCCGCTCACGCTCGGTGGCGCCACCCCACACCCCGTCGTGCTCCCGGTTGGCGAGTGCCCACTCCAAACAGGCCTCCCGCACGCCACACCCCGAGCAGATCCCTCGTGCATCGTCGGCCTCGTCGTCGGTCAACGGGTAGAAGATGTCCGGGTCGACACCCCGGCAGGCGGCACGATTGCGCCATCCGGAGATCGTGTGGTCTTTCACGGTCGGCCTTCCTCGTAGGGTCGATCGGATGGTTCCGGCAGAGAGCGCCGGTCGAGGTCGATGGGGGGCTCGCGACCATTCTGCCGGTCCGGGCGAGCGCTGTCCACACTCACAGCCATCGCCGAGTGGGCCCGCGAGCCGCCGCGGACGACCGACGACCGGGTCTCAGGCCCGAAGGTCGTCGAGCAGGCTCTGCTTGGTGGCTGCCGAGAGCAAGGTGGAGTAGCGGTAGTCCGGGTGCTCCACCGCCAGCTCGACCGGGGTCTCGAGCCAGCCGTCCACCAGATGGGGGGGGACGTCGAAGCCGACGTAGTGCACCGATGCGGTCGCCTCCTCGCGCGTCAGCTGCGCCGCATGGCCCGGGTCGACGCGACACCTGATGGCTGTGGTCTCCCCGGCCCCGCCTACCCGCAGCACGAGGGCGCGCTCGACGCCGACCAGCTTCGGCAACCACTCCTCCAGCTCGTCTCGGGTGGTCAGCTCGACGAACAACGTCGCCGAGAGCTGCCCGGGGCCGGGGATCAGTGGGTTGTAGGCGTCGAGCTCGGCCTGGACCGCTTCGTCGGAGAGCATCCGCTCAGCCCGTACCATCTCCTGCACCTGGAAGCGGATGGTCATCGCGTTCTCGAACACCACGCTGAGCACAGGTCCGACTGGGACCCGACGGAGCTTCTTCGCCTCGATCACCCGGGCTCGGAGTGCCTCCCGGTCGCGCTCGTAGGCCCGCAGGTCGGCGATGTCCGCGAGGGTCAGCTCCCGGCTCACTGCTCCCTCGGCTCCTCGGGGATCCCGTAGGCACGGGCGAGCAGCTGGAGGGGGTGCAGCGGAGTGCGCCCGGTCTCCTCGGAGATGGCACCGTTGGCCAGCCGGCAGTCGCCGGCCACGACCTCGGCGTCGGCCCGGCGGAGCGCCTCGACCAGCGGGCGGGCCACTGCGCGGGCCTGGTCGTAGTTGGCCGATCGCAGCCCCCACATCCCGTCGATCCCCGAGCACTTGCTCACGAGGGTCACCTTGGTGCCGGTGAGCTTGAGCAGGTCCCGGCTACGCAGGCCGATGTTCTGGGCCTGGAGGTGACATGGGAGGTGGTAGGCGGTGGTGGCCGGCACCTCGCCGGTGAAGTCGGTGTCGAGCTCGGTCCCTTCGCCCCGGTGCAGCCTCCAGAGGTACTCGGCCGCGTCGTAGGTGTGCTCGGCGACCAGCCGGGCGTCGGCGCTCCCCAGGTGCTCGGGGTAGTCCCGCTTCAGCACGTAGCCGCAGGTCGGCTGGGGCACCACGACATCGCTACCGGATCGCACCGCCCGGGCGAGGCCGGGGAGGTTGCGGCGGGCCTGGCGGAGGAAGCCGTCGAAGTCGCCCGAGTGCAAGAAGGGCGCGCCGCAGCACACCGCCCCCTCGACGAGCGAGCAGCCGACCCGGTTGCGCTCGTAGACCTTGACCAGGTCCTGGCCGATGGCGGGGTCCTGGTACTCCACCAGGCAGGTGGGGAAGATCGCCGCCTTCCCCTGCTCGGCACGGCCGGAGCGGCCTGCCCCGGAGGCCGACCGGGCCCTGAACCAGGTGCTGAAGCGGACCTTGGCGTAGGGAGGCAGGACCCGCTCAGCCGAGACCCCGGCGAGCCCCTCCATCGCCCGACGCAAGAGCGATCCGGGAGTCCCGAGCGCACGGTTGGCGAGCGGGGCGACCGCGCTCGCCGCCCGGCCGAGCAGGTCCGTGCGGCCGAGCACCTCGGTGCTCACCCGTTCCCGCAGCGCCGGGAGGCCCTTGGCGCTCTCCCGACGCACCGAGACCGCGCGCAGCATGAGCCGAGGGAAGTCGAGCTGCCACTCGTGGGGAGGTACGTAGGGGCACTTCACGTAGCAGAGCTTGCACTGGTAGCACTCGTCCACCACCCGGTCCTGCTCCGCCGGCTGCAGCTCGTCGACTGCCCCGTCCCGGGCGTCGATCTGGTCGAACATCGTCGGGAAGGACGGGCACAGCGAAAGGCACAGCCGGCAGCCGTGGCAGAGGTCGAAGACCCGGGTCAGCTCCCGCCTGAGGTCTGCCTCGTCGTGGTAGGAGGGGTCGGTCGGGTCGTAGGTGGTGGTCACGGCCCCCATCCTCTGCGAGAGCCGCTCGCAGGGCTCAGGCGACGCTCTCGAGGCCCGAGCCGAAACGGCCGGCGTGGCTCTTCTCGGCCTTGGCCAGGGTCTCGAACCACTCGGCGATCGCGTCGAAGCCCTCCTCGCGGGCCACCTTGGCGAAGCCGGGGTACATCTCGGTGTACTCGTAGGTCTCGCCCTCGATGGCCGACTTCAGGTTGTCGGCGGTCTCGCCGACCGCTACGCCGGTGACCGGGTCGCCGACCTCGGCGAGGAAGTCGAAGTGCCCGAACGCGTGCCCGGTCTCGCCCTCGGCCACCGAGCGGAACAGCGCCGCCACGTCCGGGTAACCCTCCACGTCCGCCTTCTGGGCGAAATACAGGTATCGACGGTTGGCCTGGCTCTCGCCGGCGAAGGCTTCCTTCAAGTTGGCGTGGGTCCTGGTGTTCTCGAGGGCGGGCATTTGCTCTCCTGTGCTCGGTCACGGACCGATGTCGCCCTGCGTCACCGGCCCACCCGGCAGGTGCCCGAGGGCTCCGCCGACTTGGGCGAGCGACGCCGGACAGTCCCGGTCAGAGATGTTCTGGGGGGGCAGCGACCACTTGGTCTACCGCTGGCACTCTAGCCCCATCCCCGGAGCTGGACGAAGGCGTCGGGACCCGGGGGGCTGGGGATCGGATCTCGGATCTCGGACGGCTGGGGCGCTGCGATCCCCGGAGGTGGGGTTGACCGGCCGGGCCGCGAGGGCTCCTGAAAGACAGGGCACCGCCCGGGTCAGCCCCAACCCGTGGCCATGCCCTCGGAGCGCCGGCGGGGTGCACACCGGGCCGACCCTTGCCACCCCGGCAGCAGGCGCGCTGAGCGCAGCCATCGAGACCCGATCCCTCTGCTGGTCCGCTGCTCTGGTTCGCGTGCCTGCGTCCCCGACCCTAGGATCGGTGGCTCACTGTCTGGGGAGGTCCTCATCAGCGTCCTGGTCGTAGACGTCGGTACCACCAGCGTCCGTGCCGCAGTGCTCCGCCCCGACGGCAGGCTCGAGCACGTCACCCGCCGGGCGACCCCCCCGTCGATCCCGTTCCCGGGCCTGGTGGAGATCGACGCAGACGCCCTTGCCGCCGCGGCGCTCGACGCCGCCGGCGAGTGCCTCGCCGCAGCAGGCCCGGTGTCGGCGGTCGGGATCGCCACCCAACGGGCATCCGCGGTCGCCTGGGACGCGCCGAGCGGGCGGGCGCTCGGCCCCGGTCTCGCCTGGCAGGACCTCCGAACTGCCGGCACCTGCCTCGAGCTGC
The DNA here is from genome assembly GCA_021819345.1 of Actinomycetes bacterium. Classification (GTDB taxonomy): domain Bacteria; phylum Actinomycetota; class Acidimicrobiia; order Acidimicrobiales; family Palsa-688; genus JAKAQB01. The sequence continues at coordinate 10,529 of JAKARG010000039.1, forward strand.
AGTCCGAGGGCCTTCGCCTCTCCCCCAACGAGTCGGCCTCCAAGTTCGCCCGGCTCCTCGACGACCACGACCCCGGGCGCCGGCCGACCACCCGGCTCGGCACCGTGGACTCCTGGATCGCCTGGCACCTGAGCCGGGGCGAGCTGCACGTAACCGACCGGAGCAACGCCGGCCTGACCGGACTGCTCGACGACGACGCCGGTACCTGGCGCCCCGACCTGCTCGACCGGCTGCGCATACCGGAGGAGCTCCTGGCGCGCCTCGTCGAGTCGACCGGGGTGGCCGGAGAGGCCTCGGCGCTCCCGGGCTCCCCGCCGATCGCCGGGATCGCCGGCGACCAGCAGGCCTCGCTGGTCGGCCAGGGCGCGACCAGGCCCGGCCTCGCCAAGGCAACCTTCGGCACCGGGGCGATGCTCGACATCTGCGTCGGCGGGCGACCTGGCTTCACCGCGAGGGGTCCGCAGGGCTGCTACCCGGTCGTGGCGTGGACGGCGGCCGGAGCGGTGACCTGGGGCGTCGAGGCGATCATGCTCGCCGCGGGCTCGGCGGTCGATTGGCTCGTCGAGGACCTCGGCCTGCTCGCCTCGGCTGCCGAGTCCGAACAGCTCGCCGCCTCGGCACCCGACACGGGAGGCGCCGCCTTCGTTCCAGCTCTGCTCGGCCTCGGCACCCCTCAGTGGGACTTCGGAGCGCGCGGCGCCTTCCTCGGGGTGAGTCGCGGCGTCGGGCGTGCCCAGCTCGCCCGGGCAGTGCTGGAGGGCATCGCCCACTCAGGAGCCGACCTGCTCGAGGCCGCCGAGGTCGACTCCGGCTCCACGCCGGCGACCTTGCGGGTGGACGGCGGGATGAGCGCCAACTCGGTGTTCGTCCAATGCCTGGCCGACGCCTGCGCCCGACCGATAGAGCTGAGCCGGGAGCTCGAGGCGACCACCCAGGGAGCCGGCTACCTGGCCGGCGTCGGGGTCGGTCTGTGGGGCGGGCTCGAGGAGCTGGCCGACGCCTGGTCCCCCCGGGCGGTGGTGGAGCCTTCGGGAGGGGACCCGGGCAGGGACCGGTGGCGCGCAGCGCTCGAGCGGGCCAAGCAGTGGTACCCCGAGCTGACCGCCGTGCGCTTCTGATCGACCGCTCCAGGCCCGAGCGCTAGCTAGCGGGGAGCCCGGGCCCGGCCTCGCCGGCCCGCCTCGCCGGCTGGCCGCGCCGGAGAACTGGGCCCCGTAGGGGACCACATGTGGTTCTCTACGGGACCCAGTTCTGGCAATGGCGCGCTCGACGCCCTCCCACGTGCTCTCTCGGTGGCTGGGGCACCACTCTGGACTCAGCACCCCGGGGCGCCACCCCGGTTCACCCGGGCGCGCCGGCGGGGCTCACTCCGAGGGCAGCTGGCCCTGGAGCTGGCCCTGACCCTGGAGCCGGAGATCCAGCTCCAGCTCGATCTCGTCGTGCAGTGCGATCCCGAAGGCCCCCACCTCGGGGATCTGGGGCTTGACCGCCCTGGCACGATCGACCCCGCCTCGGTGCACCGCCACCAGGCGCATGCCGCGGCGCTGGTAGAAGCGCAAGGCATCGAGGTTGTCGTTGCTCGTGACCAGCCACAGCCTCCGGCAACCCTCCCCGCCGGCGCGCTCGGCGACCGCTGCGAGCAGGGCGGTACCGATGCCCCTACCCTCGACGAGGGCGTCCAGGCTGACCAGTTCCGTCTCGTCGCCCTCCACGCGGTAGGTGGCGAGCCCGACTGGCACTGCCGCCCGCCCGCTGCCGACCTCGGCGACCATTGCCTCCAGACCGGCGGCCTCGTGACGGCGGCCACGGCTCACGATCTCCGGCGCCCCCCAGCGCCGCACCAGGGTCTCCTCCACCCAGCTACGGTCCTCGACCTCGACCGGGCGGACCCTCGGCGCCTCACGGGAGTCCGACGCCTCGGCGCGAGGCGGCAACTGGGGCCGGGAGCCGGCCTCGGCGACGGGCGGCGGGTGGAGCCGGTCGCCGGCCGTGCGTCGACGACCGAGCCCCCGGAAGGACCCATCGGCCGAGTCCGTCACCACGTCGATGCGCTCGGCGCCGGCCCGGGCCAGCGCAGCTGCGACG
>JAKARG010000040.1 GCA_021819345.1 Actinomycetes bacterium
TTCCGATCTCCGACAGAGCGTAGATGGTCGAGGCTGGCGCGGGCGTCCTCGAGTGGGACCGATCGACCGGTCGGGCTCGCGTCCTGCTCGACGGTCGCCCACCCGTCGTAGCCGATCGCCGAGAGCGCTTCGGCTACCCGGTCGAACGCCACTCCCCCCCGGCCCAGCGGGCAGAAGATCCCTCGCCGGTAGGCCTCCCAGAAGGACAGACCCTCGGCTCGCACCGCCTCGAGCACTGCGAGGTCGACGTCCTTGAAGTGCACGTGGGTCACTCGCGTTCGGTGTCTGAGCAAGAGCTCGACGGGGTCGATCCCTCCGTAGAGGCAGTGTCCGGTATCGACGCACAAGGTGACCAGCTCGGGATCGGTGTCGGCGAGCAGGCGCTCCACCTCGTCAGTGGTCTCGACATCGGTCCCGGCATGGGGGTGGAAGGCGGTGGTCACCCCGGCGGCCGAGGCGACCGCTGCGATCCGCTCGGCGGTCTCGACCAGGCGCCTCCATTCTTTCGCTGCGAGCGGCTCGGCTGCCGAGGGTCGGCCGGCGGTCGCAACCCGCGAAGGGGTCCAGCCGGCGATGAGCACCAAGCGGTCGGTCCCGAGCGGCTCCAGGAGCGAGCAGATGTCCCGAGCCTTGGTCACCACCGCGTCAGTGGTGCCGGGGTCGTGGAGCACCTCCATGACCACCCCTGCCGACAGCTCTAGGCCGCGGCGTTCCAGCTCTGCTCGCAAGGTGTCTGCTTCGGTCGGCAGGTACCCGAGGGGACCGAGCTCCACGCCGGCGTAGCCGGCGGAGGCGATCTCGTCGAGCACCCGATCCCAGCTCGGGTAGCTCGGGTCTGCCGGCTTCTCGATGCCCCAGGAAGTCGGGGCGTTGCCCACCTTGATGGTCATGGCAGGTCCGCGGTCGATGGGGTGGTCGGCGAGCCGACCTCGGCGACGGGAACCGTCCTACCCTCCAGCAGCGACACTTGTGCGGCCTGGGCGAGCACGAGCGCAGCCCGGGCGTCGTTCCCCGATGCCGCCGGGCCGGCGCCGAGGCCTCGGCAAGCGGAGAGGAAGGCGGCCAGCTCGGCCGAGTAGGCCTGCTCGTAGCGCTCGGGGAAGAATCGGTGCAGGGGTGACGATCGAGCGCCGCCGGCGTCGGCCTGGACCGTCACCGCCGGCAACGGGTTGGTCGTCCAGGCGGTGGCGTCGCTGCCGTGGACCTCGACGCGCTGGTCGTAGCCGTAGGTCGAGATGCGGCAGCACTCGATCACCCCGAGCGCGCCGGAAGCGAAGCGCAGGCTGATCGCCGCGACATCGATGTCACCGGCTGCTCCGGCCAACGGGTCGACGATGCTCGAGCCGACTGCGGCCACTGCGACGACCTCCTCCCCGCTCACGTAGCGGGCCATGTCGAGATCGTGGATCGCCATGTCGGCGAACAGCCCGCCCGGTCCCCGGGGGTACCCGGTGGGCGGAGGCTCGGGGTCCCGGGAGGTGATTCGCAGCTGCAGGAGGCGGCCGATCCCGCCACTTCCGACCCTTCGGGAGAGCTCGGCGAAGCCTGGATCGAACCGCCGGTTGAAGCCGACGTGGAGCACGACCCCAGATCGCTCGACTGCCGAGATCGCCGAGTCCACGCCATCGAGGTCGGTGGCGAGTGGCTTTTCGCAGAACACGTTGCGGCCGGCGGCGGCTGCGGCGGCGACCTGCTCGGCGTGGGCATCGGATGCGGAGCACACGATGACCGCCTCCACCTCGTCCAGTTCGAGGAGGTCTTCCCAGCGCACGTACGCGTCGGTGCCGAGCTCCCGGGCCAGCCGCTCGGCGGCCGAACGGTCTGGGTCGGCTACCCCGACGATCCTCACGGCCGGGTCGCGGAGGCTCTTGGCGTGGACGGCCGCGATCCTCCCTGCGCCGATCAGCGCGACCGGGGTAGGTGCACGTCCCGAGCTGGCAGCTCGACGCCGGTCAGATATATCACTCACGCTCTCGCCCCCGTGGAGGCCCCGGCCTCCTGTCGCGTTGGAACGCTCCCACCATACGACCCGAGCGGTCCGGTCTCAAGACCTGTCGGCGGAAGGGATCGGGAGCAGCTTGACACGACCCTCCCCGGGGCGTATAGATACGAAGACAAGTGGAGCGTGCCAACGGTTCCAGGGGGTCCGGGTGGTTTGGGTGGTGAGAGCATCCGGGGGGTCTTCGTCGTTATCGATCAGGCATTTCGGGAGCCGCCGAGCCCACCCGCTCCGAAGGTCAGGTCCCCCGAGGCCCACGGTGGGCCGGTCTGGTTTGCGGACCGCTCGGCTCGGGTCGCAGGGATGGCGTCGCGCTTCGGCCCGCTCGGCCCGGTCGTGTCGACTGCAGGGCGTCCCGGAATGACCATCGAGCCAGGACGGGTCGTACGGGAAGACGACGGGGGTGCGGGAGTGTCCGCTCGGGACAACCGGGTGGGCTGTCTGCCCGTCGCTGTCATGGCCGGCCCCTTGGCCCCGGCGTGAGCCGACGCCTGGGCGTCGGCCTGCTCGGCGTGGGCTGGATGGGGGCGCTCCACACACGCTCCTATCGTCGGCTCGCCGACCACTACCCGGAGCTCGACGTGACCTTCGAACTGGTCGCAGCTGCCGACCCGGACCCACGGCGCCGTCGCAGGGCGGTGGAGCAACTCGGTTACGGCCGGGCCGACGAGGACTGGCGGAGTGTCGTGGAGGATCCCGGCGTCGATGTGGTCTCGGTCACTTCCCCCAACTACCTACACCGGGAGATGGCTCTCGGGGTGATCGCCGCGAACAAGCAGCTGTGGGTGGAGAAGCCGGTTGGCACCAGTGTCGCTCAGACCGAGCAGGTCGCGCTCGCCGCGGCGGCAGCAGGCACGGTGGGCGCCGTTGGGTTCAACTACCGGCACGTACCGTTGATCGAGCACGCCGTGTCATTGGTTGCCGGCGGCTCGCTCGGGGCGATCACGGGCGTGCGTGGCTGGTTCCTCAACGACTATGCCTCGGATCCTCGTGGACCCATCAACTGGCGCTTCCTGCGCTCCGAGGCCGGTTCGGGAGTCCTTGGCGACCTGATGTCGCACGTCGTCGACCTGGCGGCCGCCATCGTCGGTCCTCTCTCGGAGGTCGTGGCATCGACCGATGTGGTCATCGGTCGACGACCCCTGGCGAGCGGGGACGCCGACCACTTCAGTGTCGTCGCAACGGACCGCGGACCCGTCATGCCCGAGGGTGGGATGCCGAGCGTCCCGGTCGAGAACGAGGACAGCGCCCGGGCCCTGGTGCACTTCGCCGGCGGGGCCACCGGGTTCCTCGAGGCCGGCAGGGCCGTCGTGGGTCCGCACTGCTCGCTCGGCATTGCCGTCTATGGCAGCGCAGGATCGTTGCTCTGGGACTTCGAGCGGATGAACGAGATGGACCTCTACCTGGCAGATGCCCCCGGAGACCCCGGGTACCGCAGGGTCCTGGCCAGGCCGGGCCACGGCGACTATGCCCGGTTCCAGCCGGGACCGGCGATCTCGATGGGCTACGACGATCTGAAAGTCGTCGAGGCTGCCCGTTTCGTGAGAGCCGTTCTCGGCGGCGAGCCATGTGCTCCCGGGCTCGCCGAGGCCGTGAGCGCAGCGCAGGCCATCGATGCGATGGAGCGTTCCGCGGTCAGCCGTTCATGGGAGCCGGTGTCCTCGGCTGGTCCTGCAGTCGGTTCGCAGCGAGCTACCGTTGCACCGGGGCCCGAGGTCACACGAACGAGGGAGGGGGCCAGCCAGCGCACCGATCAGGTTTGAGCAGGGCCTTTCGGCTCTCTGGGGCGTGAGCGCGCCCCAGAGGTCTCGGAATTGCGGCTCGGGTCCATGGTGGCCCCGATGCCTTCGAGGTAGGAGAAAGAGAGAGATACATGTCGTACGAACCGAAAGAGGTTGACCCTCGGGTAAAGGAGGCATCGCGTCGCCGCTTCTTGCGCAATGCTGGTGGTGCTTTCCTCGCCCTTCCCCTTGCGGGTGGGCTGCTGGAGGCCCGTGGGAGCTTGGGCGGACAGGGCGACGAGCTGTTCGGCGCCAGCGTCGGCGGGCAGGGCAAGGACCCCTTCGCCAAGCACCCGAACTGGACCTTCGCGCTCGTCAACCACGTGACCACCAACCCGTTCTTCGTCCCTACCCGTTACGGAGCGCAGGATGCCTGCAACCTCCTCGGTTGCAGCTACACCTGGACCGGCTCGGCCAACTCGATCGTCGACCACATGGTCACGGCCATGGACACCGCCATTGCCGACAAGGTCGCGGGTATCGGGGTCCCGGTCATCGACCCGACCGGCTTCATCGAGCCGACCAATCGGGCGCTGGAGCAGGGCATCCCGGTTGTCGCCTACAATGCCAACCCTCCAGCCAACTCCGGTAACAACCAGATGGCCTACATCGGCCAGAACTTGTTCTCGGCGGGAGTCCTTGCCGGCCACAAGATCCTGAGCTATGTCTCCAAGGGAGACCTGGTGGGCGGCATGATCGCCACCCCCGGCACGGCCAATATCCAGCCCCGAATGAACGGAGCGAGATCGGTTCTCGAGCCCGCAGGTGTCCACCTGGTCGAGGTTGCCACGGGTGCTCAGCTCTCCCAGGAGTTCTCGACGGTACCGAGCTGGTACCTCGGCCACAGGGACGTGAAGTTCCTCTACGCCGTCGACGACGGCTCGGGGGAGGCGGTCTCCAAGACGATCGAGAAGTACAATCTGAAGGGCAAGGTGCACGGCTCGGGTTGGGACGTTGCCGTCCCCGAACTACAGGCGATCAGGGCAGGCAGCCTCGAGTTCTCCATCGACCAGCAAGCCTACCTACAAGGCTTCATCCCGATCGTGCAGCTGTTCTTGTACCAGCTGTCGGGCGGCTTGATGCGCCCTTCCAACACCGACACGGGCCTGCTGTTCGTGACCAAGCAGGACGTAGGCCACTACCTCGACACCCCGTCTCGTTTCGAGGGCAGCACCAGCGCCGAGAAGCGGCTCACGCCCCCGTCGAGCATCCCGGAGGTGGCCTTGCAGTGACCCAGGCTGCGTTGTCCCAGGCCGACCGCAACGCGGCCAGCCGGTCCCCCGAGGGGGTGGGCCGAGGAGTGGGAGGGTTCCTGCGGGCAAGCCTGGTCGAGCGGCGCGAGGCGGCGATCGTGATCGTCGCCATCGCGCTGTTCGCCTACTTCACAGCCGCCTCGTCCAACTTCCTCACCGTCCCCGACATGCAGAACTTGTCACAGTTCATCGGCCCGGTAGCGGTGATCGGCGCCGGGGAAGTGTTCTTGTTGGTTTGTGCCGAGGTGGACCTCTCGGCAGGCACGGTGTTCGTGTTCATGCCGTTCGTCGTCTACTTCCTCGACACCGGTTTGGGGGTTCCCCTGATCTTGGCGATCATCGTCGCCGTGGCGGTCGGCGCATTGGTGGGCGCGGTCAACGGGCTGATCACCACGGCGCTGCGGGTCCCGTCGTTCATTGCGACCTTGGGAATGCTGTTCCTCCTCGATGGCATCATGTTGATAGCGTCCAACGCTGCCCAGCTGACCATGCCGACCTCCGGCACTCTTTCCTCGGTGTTCGGGGGATGGGGCTGGTCGGAGATCCTCTGGTCGCTCGCCGTGGTGGCGGTGCTCTACGTCCTGCTCAACCGGACCCGTTTCGGCATGCACGCGATCGCCACGGGGGGTAATCTGATCGGGGCGGCCGAGGCCGGGGTTCCGGTCAACCGGGTGAAGATCTGGTGCTTCATGCTCTGCTCGGCGGTCTCGGGGCTCATCGGGATCGTGGATGCCACCCGGATCACGGTCCTCGACCCGGGGAACACGGGCACGACGGAGATGTTCTACGCCATCTCGGCGGCGGTGATCGGTGGTACCGCCCTGACCGGGGGCAGCGGCACGGTCATCGGTGGCTTCATCGGTGCAGTGGTGCTCGGGGTCCTCTTCGTCGGTCTCACCATCGTCGGGATCAGCGCCAACGCCTTCATCTTGATACTCGGGCTGGCGATCCTCGCTGCGATGGTTGCCAATGTGCAGATAGCCAAGCTCTCACAGAAGCGCAGGGCTGCGACGTGAGCGCCGAGGCTCTCGTCGGCTCGACCGACGACGCAGCGGGCCGAGACGACATACTGAGGGTCGAGGGCATTGCCAAGCGGTTCGGCTCGGTGGTGGCCCTTCGCGGAGTCGACATGCATCTCGGCCGGGGTGAGGTTCTCGGCCTGGTAGGCGACAACGGTGCCGGCAAGACCACGTTGGTCAAGATCCTCTGTGGCTACCAGCGGCCCGACTCGGGCAGGATGTACATCGACGGTGAGCGGGTGGAGCTCCATTCCGTGGGTGATGCCCGGGCGAAGGGGATCGAGACGGTGTACCAGGACCTCGCGCTGGTACCGCAGCTGCCGGTGTACAAGAACCTGTTCTTGAAGCGGGAGATCGTCGCCGGTGGAAGGCTCGGGTTCCTCTCGGATCGCAAGATGCGAGCGCTTGCCCGCCAGTACCTGGCCGACATCAAGGTGAACGTTCCGTCTGTCGACGCTCCGGTCGACCGCCTCTCGGGAGGCCAGCGCCAAGCGATCGCTGTCGCGCGCGCGACGCGCTCCGAGGTGAAGATACTGCTGCTCGACGAGCCGTTGTCGGCAATGGGCGCCAAGGAGTCGGCGCTGATCATCGACCTGGTGAGGGACCTGGCGAGGAGCCGGGGGGTGTCGATCGTGGTGATCGACCACAATTACGCCCACGTCTTCGAGCTGTGCGACCGGATCAACGTGATCCACCAGGGGAGGGTGAGCTTCGACCGCCAGGTGGCCGAGACCTCGCTCGAGGAGCTGACGGACTACATGGTCTCGGAGTACCGACAGCAGGTCTCCTCCGGCCGGGCCGAGCGGTAGGTGCGGGGGCGCTTGCGTGGAGCGACGCCCTACCATCCACGACGTTGCTGCCCTCGCCGGGGTGTCCAAGTCGCTGGTCTCGCTCGTGTTGCAAGGCTCGCCCCGGGTGAGCGAGGAGCGCCGCCAGGTGGTGTTGTCGGCGGTCGAGGAGCTCTCCTACCGCCCCAACCGGCTTGCCCGGCAGCTGGCGACCAACCGCACCCGCACGGTTGGGGCCGTCGTTGCAGACCTGCACAATCCGTTCTTCCACGATGTTCTCGACGGCCTCCAGGCCGAGGCGGACAAGCGTGGCTACCGTGTGCTGATCGGCACCGGCGGCCTCTCCTCGGCCGAGGAGGTCGCAGTGGGAGAGCTGCTCCTGGAGCTGCGAGTCGAGGGGCTGGTGCTCTTGGCTCACGACCTCCCACCCCGGCTGACTGCCCGGTTGGCGGCGGCCGGCCCGTGCGTGGTGGTGGCACGCGGGCCGAGTAGGGGTGTGGCCGCCGACGTGGTGGTCAACGACGACCTGGTCGGGATGCGCCTGGCGGTCGGGCACCTGGTGCAGCTCGGTCACCGGGACATGGCACACGTCGCAGCGGCGACTGCTGCGGGCCGGGTCCGGGCGGCGGCGTTCCGCCAGGCGGTCTCCGAGCTCGCTCCCGACCTCGAAGTGACCGTGCTCTTGGGTGGGATGACCGAGGAGGCGGGCTACGGGGGAGCTGCGGCCGCTTTGGCGAGGTCTCCGAGGCCGACTGCGCTTCTGATGGCGAACGACATCGCCGCCATCGGGGCTTTCAACGCCGCCGACGACGCCGGCCTCCGGATCCCCGAGGATGTCTCGGTGGTGGGCTACGACAACACCGAGATGGCTGCCACCCGGCACATCTCGCTCACCACGGTCGACCAGCCGCGCCAGGAGATGGGCCGGCTTGCCTTCCAGTCGCTCTGGGAGCGGGTCGAGGAGGGCCGAACCCGCTCCCGCAACCGGGTCGTGACCCCTACCCTCGTGGTCCGCTCGTCCACCGCCGAGCCGCCGCAGGAGCCTCGTCGTCGAGCTCGCTGCGAGGACTAGTTGGTCACCACCAGGCAAGGCCCTGGATCGATCGCCGGCTCGGGGGCTCGGCGGCGAGCTCCGCTGGCCCGTGCCAGCTGCACTCGGTCGCGGCTCGGGACTGCTCAGAGCTGGTGCAGCACGAGGCCGAAGCCGATCGCCCGGGCGAGGTGGCGCAGGTCGCTTGGGTCGGAGGTCACGACGGGAGCACCGAGCTGGCGGGCGAGGACGACGACCAGGGCGTCGACCACATCGTCAGTCCCGGCTGCGCCGCACGCCACTCCGGCGGCGCGCGCTAGCTCCTCGCTGTCGGGCGTGACGTCACAGCCGCGCAAGAACCGTGCGAGGTTGGCCTGGGCTGGGCGACCGCGCCAGACCTGCCCGAGCACGGCAGCCGGCAGGGTCGGCGTGATCCGGGACCGGAGCGCCTCCACGTGCAGGCTCCAGGCCCGTGTCGACCGACGGTCGGCGGCGACCAGCACCCCGGCGTCGTAGACCAGCACCCCGGCGTCGTGCACCGGCGCCACGACGTGGGTCAGCCGGCCAGGCGGCGCTGGCCACTGGCACTGGCGAGCACGTCGGCCACCCATGACCGGTCCTCCGCCGACGGGGTGATGGCGCCGTGCGCGGCCTCGAGCTCACCGATGGCCGCTAGCCCGTCGGCGACAAGAGCGCAGTGACGAAGTTCGTGCTCGCTGGCCCGTGCCAACCAGGCCGACAACGACAGCCCCTCTTCCGCAGCGGCCTGCTGGGCGAGCCTGTGCAGCTCGACGGGGAAGGACACTGCGAACTTCCGAACGGTCATACTCCAATAATACCGACCGACGGGGTGCCCGAGCTGAGGGCGAGCCAGGGCCTCCGGGAGCGAGACATCCGAGCCCGGCGGGCTGGCCCTCGGGTGGAGGTCGGGCGGTCGATGCGCTCGGCCCGAATGGCGTGGCCGGGGCGCCGGGAGCGGAGATGAGCCGACTGGGACCGGGCCACCGCGTCCTGCGAGGGACTTACCGGGAGGCGTCGACGACGTGGCGGGCGGTGGCCTCGGCGCCGTTGCGGCGGAGGCGATCGAGCAGCTCGGCCAGCGTGTCGCGGACGAAGTGGTCCTCGGCGATCCCGGGGGGGAACACCGCCGGCCAGTCGAGGAGGGACTCCACGACCGCACCGGCGACGCTCGTCTCGGAGGTCCGCTCGGCTATGGCGCCCGAGAGCGGGTCGTCGACCGGCAGCGGGTTGCCCTGCTCGTCGCGGCGGTCGACCACGAAGCGCATCCACGCGGCGATCCCGAGGAGGGCGGCGAGGGGCTCTCCACCCTGCCGGCGCCGATCGGAGACGGTTCCGACCAGGCGCTGGGGCAGCTTCTGGCTCCCGTCGGCGGCGATCTGGGCGGTGCGGTGCGGCAGGGCCCGGTTCATGAAGCGCTCCAGGAGCTGCTCCTCGTAGGCGGCGAGGTCGAGCCCGGGGAGCGGGGCCAGGGTGGGCTCGACGTCTACGGTCATGAGACGCCGGACGACGCCTTCGAAGCCGGGCCGCCGAATGGCGTCGGCCACCAGGGAGCTGCCGGCGAGCTGGCCGAGATAGGCGAGGGTCGAGTGGCTCCCGTTGAGCAACCTGACCTTGGCGAGCTCCCAGGGGCGGGCGTCGCCCACGAGCAGCACTCCGGCGGCTTCCCACGCCGGGCGGGGCCCGGCGAAGTCGTCCTCGACCACCCACTGGCGGAATGCCTCGGTGACCACGGCGGCGTGGTCGGCGACCCCGAGCAGGCCGGCCGCCGCCGCCCGGTCGGCGTCGGTGGTGGCGGGGACGATCCGGTCGACCATCGTGGAGGGGAACCTGACGTGTTCCTCGATCCACCCGGTGGTGGCCGACCCGTCCTCGCCCCGCTCGGCGAGGTCGGTCACCAAGCGGCCGAGTACCCTGCCGTTGTCGGCCAGGTTGTCGCACGACACGACGGTGAGGGGTCCGGATCCGCGGTGCCGGCGGGCGCGGATGCCCGCGACGAGCTGGCCGACCGCGCTCCGGGGATCGCGCCCGGCGAGGTCGGCCTCCACCTCCGGGTCCTCCCAGCGGAGGGTCCCGGTTCGGGGGTCCCGGCGGTAGCCCTTCTCGGTGACGGTGAGGGTGACCAGGTGCACCTCGGGCGAGGCGATGCGCCGGACCACCTCGGCCGGATCGGCCGAGCCGTCCACCACCTCACGGACGACCCCCACCACCGAGGCGCGGGTACCTGCGTCGGTGCGCTCCGAGATCGAGTAGAGCCCGTCCTGGGGGAGTAGCTGGGCTGCGACTGCCCCGCTGCGCTGCGTCACCCCGCAGATGCCCCAGTTGCCGGGGGTCGCGGCCAGGGCGTCCTCGGTGAAGCTCGCCTGGTGAGCCCGGTGGAAGGCCCCGATGCCGAGGTGCACGATCCCGACCCCGATCGATCGGGGGTCGACCTTCGGGCGCATCGAGGCCGGCACCGAGCCCAGGTTGGCCAGGGAGAGCCGCTCCCGGGTCAACGGCTCGGGCCCGCCGACGGTTCCGACCGACGAAAGGGCTCGGGAGGGTCGTCGAGGTCCGTCGCCGGCAGCACCAGCCCGGAGCGGGTGACGGGGGGCATGCGGCGATGCCGGCTCAGCGGGTGCCGGCCGAGTGGCCGACCTCCCGCCCCCGTCCGGAGACGCTCTCCAGCGCGGCGATGGCCGCACCCCGGGCGCCGGCCATGTCGAGGTCCGGCACCAGGCCGAAGATGGCCGCCTCGGCCTGCTCCTCCCGGAGCACCGTGTGCTGGCGGACCTGGCCCAGGAACCAGTCGCGAAACGCCGGCGCCGCCTCGACCACGCCCCCGCCGACGAAGTACGCGCTCGGGTCGCAGAAGTTGGCGGCGATGGTGAACAACCGACCGAGCGCCATGGCCTGCTGGCCGAAGATGGCGAGGGCCATCGGGTCGCCCTGCTCTCCGTAGCCCCGGACCATCCTGGCCGCCGTCTTCGGCGACCCGACGCTGGCCAGGTCGTGACCCTCGAAGCGCGACAGCCAGTAGGGGAGCAGGTTGTTCTCGATGGCGGTCAGCGAGGCCACGCTCTCTGCGTCACCTCGGAAGCCGCAGTTGCAGCTGGGGACCGGTTGGCCTTCGCCCAACAGACCGTCCAAGGAGATGTGGACATGGCCCAGCTCGCCCGCCATTCCCACCTCGCCACGTACCACCCGGCCGGCTTCGATCATGCCTCCGCCGAGCCCGGTACCGACCACCGCGGTGATCGAGGAACGGGCCCCGGCGCCGTCTCCGAAGCAGGCGTGGTGGGCGTAGAGGGCAGCCGCGTTCCCGTCGTTGTTGTAGACCACCGGAAGCTCCAGGCGGGCTTGGAGGGCGCCTCGGAAGTCGAAACCCCACCAGGCGGGCGAGGAGAAGTTGGTTGCGCCCTTGGAGGAGATCACCCCGTCTGCGCTCGCAGGACCAGGAGTGTCCAACCCGACGGCCAGCACCGACGAGCGGTGCAGGTCGGTGAGCCGGAGAACTCCTTCGAATGCGTCGGCCAGCGCCTCGACGGCGACTGCGGGACCCTCCAGGACCCGGCTGGGGGTCTCTACCAGGCGGTCGACCAGGAAGCGCCCGGAGGCGTCGAGCACGGTGGCGTTGTTGCTCGTGCCTCCGTTGTCCAACCCCACGACGACCGATGACATGTGCGACCCGTCTCCTGTGCCAGGTTCCCGAGAGACCCGTGACCGCCTTCGCGGGAGGGATCCAGCCGATCCTAGGCCTGGAGCGCGATCGCGACCACCGGGCCTGTTCGGATCAGACGGATCAGAGCACTGCGCCGAGCTGCCAGGCCACGAGCTCCTCGTCGCCGAGGCCGAGGTCCTCGCTCTTGGTGTGCTCTCCCGACGCCACCGACAGGACTCGGGTGAACAGCTCGGCCCCGAGCTGCTCGACCGAGGTGGTCCCCTCGAGCACCTGCCCGCAGTCGAGGTCCATGTCCTCGGGCATCCGCCGGTACAGCTCCGAGGTGGTCGCCAGCTTGAGGCTCGGAGCCGGCTTGCAGCCGAACACCGACCCCCGCCCGGTGGTGAAGCAGACCAGGTTCGCCCCGCCGGCGACGAGCCCGGTCACCGATACCGGGTCGTAGCCCGGGGTGTCCATGAACACGAGGCCCTTGGCGCGGACCGCCTCGGCGTAGCCGACCACCTCGACCAGAGCGCTGCTGCCCCCCTTGGCCACCGCTCCGAGCGACTTCTCCTCGATGGTGGTGATCCCTCCGGCGCGGTTGCCCGGCGAGGGGTTGCCGTCCAAGGTGGTGCCCCCGGCCCGGGCGTAGGCCTCCCACCAGGCGACCCGCTCCTCCAGGGCTCGGGCGACCTCAGGGGTGGTGGCGCGGGCGGTGAGCAGGTGCTCGGCGCCGTGGATCTCGGGGGTCTCGGCGAGTACAGCAGTGCCTCCGGCGGCGACCAACAGGTCGCTCGCGACACCGAGGACCGGGTTGGCGGTGACCCCCGACCAGGCGTCGGAGCCACCGCACTGGAGGCCGAGGACCAGCTCGGAAGCGGGCACCGTCCGACGCTCCGCGGGGGCCAGGGCCTCGATCATCCCCCGGACCTCCGAGACCCCCCACTCGATGGCGG
>JAKARG010000041.1 GCA_021819345.1 Actinomycetes bacterium
CCGATCTCCACTGCCGTGGTGGGGGCGCTGCTCTCCACCGTCCAGGGTCCGCCGGCGCTGTTCAGCGCCACCGACAGCCTGATGCCCCCGGAGATGGCCGGGCTGAAGAACCTGCTGCGGACCGTCCTGCCGCCGGCGGTCGCAGTGGTCGGGGTGCTCCCGGTGCTCTCCGGCCGCCACCCGGCGCGCCACCTGGGCCCGGTCGGGGCGACCGCCGCCACCATCCCCGAGGTCCTCTTCGTAGCCCTGCTCGCCCTCTCCTGGGTCCGCTACCGGGACCGGGTGGTCGAATGGTGGCATCAGTCGATGGAGGAGGCCCAGAGCCTCCGCGGCCAGAGCCGGCCGGCCGCCGGCCCCCGAGGCAGGTAACTGCCGGCTGCCGGGGGACTGGTAGTGTCACCCCACCGATGCCCGGCCCGAAGAGCCCCCCGCCGACCCCGGCGCTCGAGACCACGGTGCTGGCAAAGTCCTACGGCGACCTGGTCGCACTTGCGCCGCTCGACCTGACCATCCCCGACGGCCAGCGCGTGGTGCTCGTCGGCCACAACGGCTCGGGCAAGACCACCTTGCTGCGGATGGTCGCCGGCCTGCTCGAACCGAGCGACGGCAGGGCCCTGGTCTTCGGTCACCCGGCCGGGTCGATGGAGGCCCGGGCCGCACTGTCGTACCTGCCGGACAACCCGGTCCTCTACGACGACCTCTCGGTGCTCGAGCACATCGAGTTCACCTGCCGGCTGCACGGCGCCGAGGACTGGGAGGAGCGGGCCGTCGGGCTGCTCAGTGACCTCGGCCTCGCCGGCCGGGCCGAGGACCTCCCGTCGCGCTTCTCCCGGGGCCTGCGCCAGAAGACGGCGATCGTGCTCGGCTTGGTTAGGCCATTCGGCCTGCTGATCGTCGACGAGCCCTTCGTCGGGCTGGACCCCTCGGGGAGGGAGGCGTTCATCGAGCTGATGGACGACGCAGCGGCCAGCGGTGCGACGGTCGTGGTCGCCACCCACCAGCTCGAGTACGTCGAGACGGTGGAGCGCTGCGTGGCCCTTCGCGACGGGGAGGTGGTCTACGACGGACCTCCCGGCGACACCGACGTGCTCGCCCTCGTCGGCCAGTAGCGGGGCGGTTCCCTCCCGCCCGGGTCAGGGCCGGCGAGGCGCGGGCGGGCCCACCAGGAGGACCACCTTGCGCCCTCGGTGGAGCCCCCGGGCGCGTCGCGTGGACTTTCCCCCGAATGGCCCGGAGCCGGAGCCGATCAGAGGCGGCCGACGACGTGGTCGACGCAGGCCGTCAGCGCCTCGACATCCTCGGGGTCGACGGCTGGGAACATCCCGATCCGGAGCTGGTTGCGTCCGAGCTTGCGGTACGGCTCGGTATCGAGCACCCCGTTGGCCCGCAGCACTGCGCACACCGTCGCTGCGGGCACGCTCTGGTCGAGGTCGACGGTGCCGACCACCGGGCTGCGGGCGCCGGCGTCGGAGACGAAGGGGCGGGCGTAGGGGCTGGCCTCGGCCCAACCGTAGAGCACCCCTGCGGAGCGCCGGCTCCGGCCGGCCGCGAACTCGCTGCCCCCGTTGGCCAGGACCCACTCGAGCTGGTGGACGAAGAGGAACAGGGTCGACACCGCCGGGGTGTTGAGCGTCTGGTCGGAGCGGGACTCCTCGGCCGCCCTGGCGAGGTCGAGCGATGCCGGCACCCACCGCCCGCCGGCGCCCCGCTGGTCGCCGGCACCCCGCAGCTCTTCGGCCCGGGCGAGCGCGGCAGGCGACAGCACGGCCACCCAGAGCCCTCCCTCCGCAGCGAAGACCTTCTGGGGGGCGAAGTAGTAGGCGTCGACGTCACCGGGCTCCCACCCGAGCACCCCGGCGCCCGAGGTGGCGTCGACCACCACCAGCTCGCCGTGGTTCGCCCACGGGGGTCGCGAGATCGGAGCGCACACGCCTGTCGAGGTCTCGTTGTGGGTCAAGGCGTAGACGTCCACTTCCTCGCCGGGCATGGGAGGCACCGGGTGCGGTGGGGTCGCTCCAGGGTCGGCCTCCACCCGCACCGGCGCCTCCAGGTGGGGGGCCGAGCCTGCGGCGTCGGCGAACTTGGCGCCGAACTCCCCGAAGACCAGGTGCTGGCTGCGCTCGGCGATCAGGCTGGCGGCAGCCACGTCCCAGAACACCGTGCTCCCGCCGTTGCCGAGCACGACCTGGTGACCTTCGGGCAGGTCCCACAGCTGGCGCAGGCCCGCTCGGACCCGCCCGACGAGGCCCCGGACCGGTGCCTGACGATGGCTCGTGCCGAGCAGCCGAGGTGCCTCCGCCGCCAGGGCGGCCACCGCCTCGGTCCGCACCTTGGACGGACCGGACCCGAAGCGACCGTCCGCCGGGAGCAGGCCGGCGGGGATCCGGATGTCGGGGACGCTCGTTGCGGGTGGCGGAGGGGTGCTCGGTGGCATCGGTCTTCCTCTGGGCTCTGTGCCCCTCCGGGTGGGGCCGGGCGGGGGGTCTCGGGGGTGGGCAGGCTTGCCGGCGGGTCGGTGCTCCGGTCCCGTCTCGACCGCCGCCGGCCAGCATGCCAGCATGTCGGACCATGGCTCGCATCTCGAAACGCATCGCATCGGTCTCGGAGTCGGCGACCCTCGCCATCGACGCCAAGGCCAAGGCGCTCGTCGCCGCCGGCGAGGATGTGATCGGCTTCGGAGCGGGCGAGCCGGACTTCCCCACACCGGCGAGCATCGTCGAGGCGGCCGTGGAGGCCTGTAGGGACCCGCGGAACCACAAGTACACGCCGGCAGCCGGCCTTCCCGAGCTGCGAGAGGCGATCGCCGCCAAGACCGCCCGTGACTCCGGCTACCAGGTGGCCGCCTCCCAGGTGCTCGTCACCAACGGCGGGAAGCAGGCAGTGGAGGAAGCTTGCGCGACCCTCCTCGACCCCGGCGACGAGGT
The DNA here is from genome assembly GCA_021819345.1 of Actinomycetes bacterium. GTDB lineage: Bacteria > Actinomycetota > Acidimicrobiia > Acidimicrobiales > Palsa-688 > JAKAQB01. Next base: position 2,925 of record JAKARG010000041.1, read on the forward strand.
GTTGCTCCCGGCTCCCTACTGGACGACCTATCCCGAGTGCATCCGCCTTGCCGGCGCCGAGGTGGTGGAGGTCCCGACCACCGGCGCCGCAGGGTTCAAGGTGAGCGTCGAGCAACTCGACGCGGCAGTGACGGAGCGCACCAAGCTCCTGCTCTTCGTCTCGCCCTCCAACCCGACGGGAGCTGTCTACCGCCCCGACGAGGTGCGAGAGATCGGGCAGTGGGCCCTCGAGCGGGGCATCTGGGTCCTGACCGACGAGATCTACGAGCACCTGGTCTACGGCGACGCCACGTTCTCCTCGGTCCCGGTGCTCGTCCCCGAGCTGGCCGACCGCTGCGTGGTGGTCAACGGCGTGGCCAAGACCTATGCGATGACCGGTTGGCGGGTGGGCTGGGTCCTCGGGCCTCGAGACGTCGTCGCGGCAGCCTCGAACCTGCAGAGCCACGCCACCTCCAACGTCTGCAACGTCGCCCAGCGGGCAGCCCTTGCCGCGGTGTCGGGACCGCTCGACGCAGTCGCCGAGATGCGGGCGGTCTACGACCGCCGGCGCCGGAGCATCGTCTCGATGCTCCGGGACATCCCCGGGGTGGACTGCCCCGAGCCCGAAGGGGCGTTCTACGCCTTCCCGAGCTTCGAGGGGGTCCTCGGCCGCCCGGTGGGCTCGGTCACCCCGACGACCACCCTCGAGTTGGCCGGGGTGGTCCTCGACGAGGCGAGGGTCGCCTTCGTGCCCGGGGAGGCCTTCGGTGCGCCCGGCTACGGGCGCTTCAGCTATGCGCTCGGTGACGAGGCAATGACCGAGGGGATCGCCCGCCTGGGCAAGCTGTTGGGGGCCTGAAGCCGGCCCCTCGGGTGCGCCGGGGTGTGGGGCCCTCGGGCCCTTCCTTCCGACGGCGAGCCACGGCGGAGCAGAACTGGGCCCCGCCTTCCGGCGGCGAGCCACGGCGGAGCAGAACTGGGCCCCGTAGGGGACCAAATGTGGTCGGCTAGGGGACCCAGTCGCCCCATGGCTGCTCGAGGGCCGGTCGGGTCCACGTCCCCCGAGGCGCGTCCGAAACCTCCGAAACCTCTGGCCCTACGATCGCGGCCGGGGGCGGCTGTCGGGGCGGCCCAGCCGGTCGGCGACGGCGCCGGCGGCGGCGAGCCCGGACAGGTAGGCACCTTCGACCCGAGGCTCGCCGAAGGCGTCCCCGGCGCAGACGACAGGTTGATCGCCCTCGACGGCCACCAGGTATCGCTGGGGGTGCAGCACTTCGGGGGCTGCGTGGGTCCAGCGGGAGAGGCTCGCGACTAGGGGCTCTCGCAGGCCGATCCAAGGTCGGGCCGCGTCGAGGACGGCCGACAGTGCCTCGTCGGCGCTCAGGTCCCACCACTGGGTGGACGCCTTCGGAGCGATGTGGACGGTCACTGCAGGCACCGGGGAGATGCCCTTGGCCTGGTTGTCGGCGATCCAGGAGATCGGGTCCCCGTCGAGCTGGAGGCCGCCGGGTGGGGGGATCGCCGGGGGCTCGTCGAGGACCGCCAGCACTCCAAGAGTCGGCGCGTAGCTGATCGCCCGGAGGGCTCCGAGGGCCTCGGGCGACGCCAGTTTCCCGAGCAGGCCGAGGGTCACCGGTGCTGGAGGGGTGAGCAGCACCGCGTCGGCGTCGAGGGTCACCCCCTGATCGGTTCGTGCCACCCACCCACCGCGGGCACCGGCGGAGAGGGCGTCGATGCGCACGGAGGTGACGACGTCGAGCTCGGTAGCGAGGTCTTCGGCGAGATCGGCCATTCCCGAGGAGCCGACGTAGCGGGGGTGGCCGTCGGTGGGCTGGCGGAACCCTCGGCACCACTCCCTGCTCACGCCGCGCGCGATCCACCGAGCAGCTACCTCTTCCAGCTCGGCGTGACGGACCGTGAAGAACTGGGCGCCATCGTCGACGACGGCGGTGCCGAGCCTCCGGGTCGCCAGGCGGCCGCCGATCACCTCGGAGCGCTCTGCCACGCGGACCTGGTACCCCTCCCCGGCAAGCTTTCGGGCAGCGGCCAAGCCGGCAATGCCGGCCCCGACGACCAGGACCGAGCTCGGGGTGGTCACCGCCCCGACCCTACTGCCGGCTGAGCTGACGGAGCTTGCTAGCCCGGTCCAGCCCGGCCCCAGTCGAGGTCGGCTCGGCTCAGCTGTCCCAGCCCCAGTCGAGGTCGGCTCGGCTCAGCGAGCCCGGCTCAGCCCGGCCAGCTCGGGTCGCCTCAGCGTCGTGCGCGCCGGAACCCGTCTGCCTCAGCGGCCTCGGGCGACTCGTAGCAACGGTCCGGGCAGGTTCGAGCGTGGGCCGCCATGCCCTCCAGGTGGTAGAGGTTGCTTCGGAGCTTTGCCTTCACCGGGTGGGAGCTCGGACAAGAGCCTGTGTCGTCCGGTGGGACCCAGGCAGGCTCGGCCGGTGGGACCCAGGCAGGCTCGGCCGGTGGGACCAAGGCGGGCTCGACCGGCACGTCTGGGACGTGGCTCTGTCTGCCAGCATGGCCCGAGAAACCGGCGGTGGGTCCCGGGTCCCGCCCCGCAGACCTGCGCTCGGGTTCCTCCGGTAGCGGTGGCCAAGGGGCGCTGGAGATCGCCATCCGCTGTTCGGTGGCCCGGTCGAGGAGGCTGAGACGGAGCACCCACGCGAGAGCTGCAGTCGAGAGCCCGTAGAAGCTCCACCGTAGGGCTCTTTGCACGCCTCCTACGCTAGCCCCGGTCGCCTTCCGGGCTCGTCGTGCCGGCCGGCACTGCCCGGGATGACAACCGCCTCAGCCCACCACCGCCTCAGCCCACCACCGCCTCGGCCCACCACCACCTCAGCCCACCGAGGGGAGCCAGGACGGCCTTCGATCCTCGAACTCCTTGATGGCATCGGCACGGCGCAAGGTGAGACCGACGTCGTCGAGGCCCTCGAGCAGTCGCCGCTGCGTCAGCTCGTCGAGCTCGAAGCGACCCTCCAGGCCGGCGGCCGGAGCCTCGACCAGGCGGCGTTCCACGTCCACGGTGACCTCCAGGTCGGCGTCTGCGCTCACTGCGTCGAGGAGGCGGCGACCGAAGGCGGGCTCCACCTGGGCAGGTACCAAGCCCGACCTGGTCGAGTTGTTGCGGAAGATGTCGCCGAAGCGGGGGGCGACGACTGCCCGGAAGCCGTAGTCGAGCAGCGCCCACACGGCGTGCTCCCGGGAGGAGCCGACCCCGAAGTTGGGCCCTGCGACGAGGATCGCCGCTCCGGCGTGCTCCGGCTGGTTGAGCACGAAGTCTCGGTCGTCGCGCCACTCGGCGAACAAACCCTTGCCGAAGCCGGTGCGCTCGACGCGCTTCAGCCAGTCGCTCGGGATTATCTGGTCGGTGTCCACGTCCGAGCGGTCGAGAGGAACCGCTCGGCTGGTCACCACTCTCACCGGCTCCAATCCCCGGCCTCCTTGCTCTCGAACCCAGAGGTATGCCTTTCAGCGAGCCGTGCCTTGCTGGGCTCGACTTTCCGGCAGGCCAACTGCGGCTCGCTCGCCCGTGCTCCGGGCGAGTGCGATCGGTCTGGCCCGCAACGTCGCGCTCGAGGGCTCCTGACAACTAGGCGGTGTGACACGAGCAGCGCTCTCCTTGGTGGGGTCATCGTGCCCAGAGACGACTCTGTGCACTTCCTCGTAGGTCGTAGGTCGTTCCGACTCGCCTGGCGGGACTGCGCCGCCCGCTCGGCGAGGCAGGCTGCCGGTTCAGTCGAGGTCGGAGGGGGAGGCGAAGTGCCCCGCCACGGCGGTGGCGGCAGCCACGGCAGGCGACACCAGGTGCGTGCGCCCGCCGCGCCCCTGGCGGCCCTCGAAGTTGCGGTTGGAGGTCGAGGCCGAACGTTCCCCGGGCGCGAGCTTGTCGGGGTTCATGGCCAGGCACATCGAGCAACCGGGCTCTCGCCACTCGAAGCCGGCGGCGACGAGCACCCGGTCGAGACCCTCCTCCTCGGCCTGGCGCTTCACCCGGCCGCTACCGGGAACGGCGAGCGCCCTCACCGAGGGGGCGACCCGTCGGCCCCTTACCACCTCGGCCGCCGCCCGGAGGTCCTCGATGCGAGAGTTGGTGCAGGACCCGAGAAAGACGGTGTCCACCCTGATCTCGCGCAGCGGGGTCCCAGGGGTGAGGCCCATGTAGGCGAGCGCCCGCCGGGCCGAGCCGGCTTCTGCTGGGTCTTCCATGGAGTCGGGATCGGGGACGTTGTCGTCCAAGGTTGCGACCTGGCCCGGGTTCGTGCCCCAGGTGACGTGGGGTCGGAGGCGGCTTGCGTCGATCTCGAGGGTCCGGTCGAAGGTGGCGCCGTCGTCGGTCGGAAGGCTCCTCCAGTCGTCCAGTGCCCGTTCCCAGGCTGCTCCCGATGGTGCAAACGGACGGCCCTCCAGGTAGGAGAAGGTGGTGTCGTCGGGGGCGACCATTCCTGCGCGGGCTCCCGCCTCTATCGACATGTTGCAGATCGTCATCCGCCCCTCCATCGACAGGGCCGAGATCGTGCTGCCCCGGTACTCGATGAGCGTCCCGATCCCACCCCCGGTGCCGAGGTGGCCGATGACCGCGAGGATCACGTCCTTGGCCGTCACTCCCTCGGGGAGCTCCCCCTCGACGACCACGGCCATGGTCTCGGCCTGTTGCTGGGGCAGGGTCTGGGTGGCGAGCACGTGCTCGACTTCGCTCGTGCCGATGCCGAAGGCCAGTGCCCCGAAGGCGCCATGGGTGGAGGTGTGCGAGTCCCCGCAGACGATGGTCATGCCCGGCTGTGAGAGGCCGAGCTCGGGCCCGATCACGTGGACGATCCCCTGGTCCGGGTCGCCGCGAGGGAACAGCCGGATGCCGTGGCGCTCGCAGTTGCGGCCGAGCACCTCCAGTTGCTCTGCCGAGAGCGGATCCTCGACCGGACCCGGTGTGGTGGGGACGTTGTGGTCGGCGGTGGCAACGGTGAGGTCGGGCCGGCGCACCGGACGACCCGCCATCCTGAGCCCCTCGAAGGCTTGGGGTGAGGTCACCTCGTGCACCAAGTGAAGATCTATGTAGAGCAGGTCGGGCTCACCCGGCGCGCCGGCCACCACGTGGCGGTCCCAGAGCTTCTGGGCGAGGGTGCGCGACCGGGTCATCCGAGGCTCCCACCATGCGGGATAGGATCTCGACTCATGGGAGGCACTGTAGGTCCTGCCAGCCACCGCGGGGTGCGCAGTGGCGTCGGGGTCCTCGACAAGGCTGTGGCCATCCTCGACGTGCTCGGGGCGGGCCCCCGATCGCTGTCGGCTCTCGTGGAGGCCACCGGGATGCCGAGAGCGACCACCCACCGCTTGGCACTTGCCCTGGAGCGCCATGGGCTGGTCGATCGCGACCCTGCGGGACGCTTCGTCCTCGGTCCGAAGCTGGTGGCGCTCGGGCGGGACTCGAGCCGAGGCTCCCGTAGCTTGGCGGAGCTCGCTGGGCCGGCGCTGGCCGAGCTCAGGGACCGGACCGGCGAGAGCACCCAGCTATACGTGGCGGCGGGTGATCGACGCATTTGCGTTCTGTCCCTCGAGTCGCCTCACGGGCTGCGCACGATCGTCCCGGTCGGGGCATCTCTCCCGATGGACCGTGGGTCTGCCGGCAAGGTCCTCTCGGTCGGGGCCCGGCCGACCCGGCGTGGTTGGGTCGAGAGCGTCGAGGAGCGGGAGAGAGGTGTCGCCTCGGTGAGCGCCCCGGTGGTCGTGGACGGAACGGTGGTTGCAGCGATCTCTGTGTCGGGTCCGCTCGATCGGACCTCCCGACGTCCGGGCCAGCGCTACGGAACTGCGGTGGTGTCAGCGGCCCGGGAGCTCGAGCGCCGTCTCTCGGGCACCGACCGAGCTGGCACCGACCGAGCTGGCACCGACCGGGCCGGCACCGACCGGGCCGGCACCGACCGGGCCGGCACCCGGTGACGTAGCGGTCAGGCCCGGGAGCGCACCCGTGCCACGGCATCGACCAGAGCGGGGACGAAGGTGGTTGCGGACTCCACGCAGGCCCGATGGTCGCCTTCGACCTCTGTCACCTCGGCAGTGGGGATCGCGGCAGCCATGGAGAGCTGGCGAGCCGGGCTCACCATGCGGTCGGCCGCGGTCACGAGCACGGCCGTCGGGACGTCGATCTCGCCGATCCAGGGCGTGGCGTCGAAGGCCGCAACGGCGGCCCCGGCCTGCACCAGGGCGACCGGGTCGCCCGAGCCCTGCTCGGCGGCGGCCCAGGGGGCCAGCCCGTCGGGACGGGAACCGATCCCGGCGGCCAACCGCCGGCGCCCTTCCTCTCGCACCGTGGGTGGAACCGCAGCGAAGACGAGGGAGAGGCCCACGCCGATCGCTTGGGCAGCCCTCGACGGCAGGGGCGTCTCGCCGAAGCGGGCGGCGGTGGCGCACAGCACGAGGCCGGCGACCAGCTCGGGATGGCGCCTCCAGAGGAGCTGGGCGATCGGGCCACCCATCGAGTAGCCCACCGCGATGGCCGCGCCGGTGCCCAGCACGCTCAGCAGAGCAGCCGCGTCGTCGGCACAGTCCTCCAGGGTGAAGGGACGTACGGACCTGATCCCCCGGCCGTGGCCTCGGTGGTCCGGTGCGACCACCCGATAGTGCCGCGAGAGCGGCTCGAAGCATCGACACCAGTTGAGGGCTGCTGTCGTGGTCCAGCCGTGGAGCAGCAGCACCGTCGGGGCGGACGGCTGGGCGGCGGGCGGTCCGCTGTCCCAGACCCAGGTCCGCCCCCGGCCGGGCAGGTCCAACCTGCGACCTCCCGACAGGGGCGGCGAGCAGTCGGGCACAGCGGGAAGCTACCGGTCGCCACGGCCCTCGGTGCACAGCTCCGGCGACCCTGCCCGTTGTCGGCAGCACCCCCTCGGTCCTCCCGCGCGCTGATCCCCTTGCGCAGCCCCGGATCACAGGGCCCGCCCCGGATCACAGGGCCCGCCCCCGGATCACAGGGCCCGCCCCCGGATCACAGGGCCCGCCCCCGGATCACAGGGCCCGCCCCCGGATCACAGGGCCCGTCCACGGATCACGAGGAGAGCGACGTCGATCAGCGCCACCGCCAGAGCGGCTCGGAACAGCGCCGCCCTCCCGCCGATCCTGTCGATCACCGCCACCACCGTCAGAGCTGCGGCCGGCGCTGCCGCCACCAGCCACAGCGGTCCGCCTGACCCGGCGGCGACCACCACCGAGGCGACCAGCAGCAGCGCTGTCCCGCCGACGACGCTCCGCTCTCGACCGAGCTTCTGGGGGAGGCCGGAGACCCCGGTGGCGGCGTCTGCCGCAAGGTCGGGGACGGCGTTGACCAGGTGGGCTCCGACTCCGAGCAGCGCGCCGGCGACCAGGGCCCACCACGCAGGCCAGCTCTTCGCCGGCCCCCCGAGGGTGACGAAGGCGACCAACAGCGAGAAGCTGGCGGCGTAGGGCACCCACGAGAGCCACGTGGACTTCAGCTTGGCGTTGTAGGCCCAGGCCAGGGCTACTGCCACCAGGTGTGCCACCGCCGCTCTCCAGCCCGACAGCAGCGAGAGCGGGATGCAGGCGACCAGCGCCCCGAGCGCGGCAACCGCCACCAGACGACGCCGCTCTGCTGCGACGACAAGTGGCTTGTCCTCCCGGTTCGCCCGACGGTCCCGGTCGGCGTCCACCCAGTCGTTGTGCCACCCGACCGAGAGCTGGCCGGCGAGAACTGCCGCTCCGGCCGCCGCAACCCCTGTGAGGTCTCTTCCCGTGCCTGCAGCCAACGCTGTCGCCATCGCGGTCACCACGACGGTCGGCTCGGGATGGCAGGCCCGCGCCAGCGCGCCGAAGGTACCTCCGACGGCACCTCCGGCAGGACCCCCGGCCGACCCACCGTTCATCCTCTCGACCATACCGATGACGCTGGCAACGCTCGGCTCGGTGCCGGCACCCGCCTGTTCCCCGCGGGGCTCTTCCGCAGACCGTCCCGAGCGGGAAGCCCGCCGGCGGGTGTGGTTGGCTGCTTCGGTGCCCGGTCTCTCGCCTCGCCCGGCGGCTCGCTCTTCGCCTCGCCCGCCGGCTCGTCGCCGCAACGACCCCGGCCAGTACGACGACCTGGTCGGCGCCTGGTGGGACCCGAGGGGACCCCTCGCCATGCTGCACTGGCTCGCCTTGGCAAGAGCAGAGCTGGCAGGTCCGCCGAGCCGCCCGGGGGCACTGCTGGTCGACCTCGGCTGCGGTGGCGGACTGCTCGCCCCGCACGCCGCCCGCCTCGGCTACCGCCACGTCGGGGTCGACCTCAACACCTCCGCGCTCGGGGTCGCCGCCGGAGAGGGGGCCCGAGTGGTGCGGGCCGACGTCGGCGCGGTCCCACTGGCGCGGGGTTGCGCCGAAGTGGTCTGCGCCGGGGAGATCCTCGAGCACGTCGAGGACCTGGAGCCGGTGGTGGCCGAGGCATGCCGCTTGCTCGAGCCCGGCGGGAGGCTCGTGGTGGACACGATCGCCGCCACCTCGCTCGCCCGGCTGGTGGCGGTCGACATCGGCGAGCGGGTGCCGGGAAGCGCACCGCCGGGGATCCACGACCCGGAGCTGTTCGTCGACCGGGCCAGGTTGCTGGCAGTGGCCTGGGAGCACGGGGTGGCGTTGCGGATGCGAGGCATCCGACCCTCCGCTCGGGACTGCGTGGCCTGGGCCCTCGGGCTCCGAACCGAGGTTCGGATGGTCCCCACCTGGACCACGGCGGTCCTGTTCCAGGCATGGGGGACCAAGGAAACCCCCCCGGCCAGCGCTGGCACCGGCCAGCGCTGGCACCGGCCAGCGTCGGCACCAGCCGGCACCGGCATATCGAAGGCCCGCCCACGGGGGATGGACGGGCCTTCGACCGGGGATAGCAGGGACGGGCTAACGGCTCAGGCAGCGCTCCCGGCCAGTTGGGTCGCTCCGGCCTCGCCGGCGGTCGAGGGCTCGGGGGTCTCGCTGGAGCCGGCAGTGCTGGAGCCTGCAGTGCTGGAGCCTGCGTCGACTGCTACCGCAGAGCCGACGGAGATGGAGACCTTGTGCGGCGCCGGCGGCGCGTAGGCGTCCCGGACCCTGACGGTGAGGATGCCGGCGTCGTAGCTCGCGCTCAGGTGCTCGGGCCCCACGTGGTCGGGGAGCCGGAAGACCCGCCTGAAGCTCCCGTAGCGGCGCTCGCGGACGGTGGCTCGCTGGGTGGCGGAGTCACCCTGGGGGAGTCGCTCGCCGCGGACGATCAGGTGGCCACGCTCGATCTCGACGGTGACGTCCTTGTCGGCGTGGAGACCGGGTAGCTCGACTTGGACCAGCGCGTCGTCGCCGTCACGGAACACCTCCGAGGCCGGGGTCCAGCCCTGGGGGCGCTCCGGCTGGGCACCGAAGACCGTCCTCACCAGCTGCTCGACATCGGCGAACGGGTCCTGCCAAAGGTTGAGGGTGCTCATCTCTGCTGCTCCTCCTCGGAGATCTGTCTGGTGGTGGACTGCTGAGGAGCAGTGTAGCAAAGCTGAGTGGACTCCGTCTAAGTTTCTTGTTCGGAGCG
>JAKARG010000042.1 GCA_021819345.1 Actinomycetes bacterium
GGGAGGAGCTGGCCGAGGAGGAGCTGTTGGTGGAGGAGATCTCGATCGACGGCATGTGCGGGGTGTACTGATCGCCGACTTCGACCCCGCTGCGCCCTACCGGCTCGACCCACGGGTGGCGCTCCGCGACGAGCCGTTCGGCGCTCTCGCCTACCACTACGGCAGCCGGCGGCTGAGCTTCCTCCGCTCCCCCGAGCTGGTCGAGGTGCTCCGGTGCCTGGAGCGCCACACCTCGGCGGCGGCCGCGGTCGACTCGGTGGTCGCCCTCCCCGACCGGGAGCGCCACCTGCGGGCGCTCGCCGCCCTGGTCCGCTCGGAGATGGTGGTCCCGGGGTGAGCGCCGCCCTGGTCGAGGCCCTCGAGCGGGGGCTCGACGCGCCGATCTGCCTGACCTGGGAGCTCACCTACGGCTGCAACCTGGCCTGCGCTCACTGCCTGTCGTCGTCCGGACGTCGGGACCCTGCCGAGCTCTCGACCGCCGAGGCGATGGCGGTGATCGACGAGCTGGCCGCGATGTCGGTCTTCTACGTGAACATCGGAGGCGGGGAGCCGACGATCCGCTCCGACTTCTACGAGCTCGTCGAGCACGCAGTGGCGAGCGGGGTCGGGGTGAAGTTCTCCACCAACGGCACGACGATGACCGCGGCTCGGGCCCGTCGCCTGGCTGCGACCGACTACCTGGACGTGCAGGTCTCCCTCGACGGGGCCGACGCCGCCACCAACGACGCCCTGCGAGGCGCCGGGTCCTTCGCTGCCGCCCGCCGGGCGATGGACCACCTGGCGACCGCCGGCTTCGAGGGGTTCAAGATCAGCGTGGTGGTCACCCGCCACAACCTCCATCAGCTCGACGCGCTGGAGGCGCTCGCCGCCGGCTACGGCGCCCAGCTTCGCCTCACCCGCCTGCGCCCCTCGGGTCGGGCCGCTGCGATCTGGTCCGAGCTGCACCCGACCGCCGACCAGCAGGTCGAGCTCTACCGCTGGCTGGTAGCCCGGCCCGGGGTGCTCACCGGCGATTCGTTCTTCCACCTCTCCGCCCTCGGAGACCCGCTCCCCGGCCTCAACCTCTGCGGCGCCGGCCGGGTGGTGTGCCTCATCGACCCGGTCGGCGACGTGTACGCCTGCCCGTTCGTGCTCCACGAGCAGTTCCGGGCTGGCAGCGTACGGTCCCACGGGGGATTCGCCGGCGTCTGGCGCGACTCCCCCTTGATGAGGTCCCTACGGGCACCGACGTCCCCCGGCGCGTGCGGATCGTGCGGCTCCTACGACTCCTGCCGGGGCGGGTGCATGGCTGCCAAGTTCTTCACCGGCCTCCCCCTGGCGGGTCCGGACCCCGAGTGCGTCCACGGCCTCGGGGCGGCCGCCTTGGCGGCTGCGGGAGCGCAGGACGAGCGGGCCGCCGTGGCAGGCGGAGCGGCTGCGGGAGTGCAGGACGAGCGGGCCGCCGTGGCAGGCGGAACGGCTGCGGGAGCAGCGGAGAGACGGGCCGGCTCCCCCGACCACAGCACCCCGGTACGCATCTCGCGGCACCCCCGGACCCGTTGGCCTACGAGCGGCCGGTGAACCACCCGGACCCGGTTGCCATCGTGACCGGCGCCGGGCGGGGGATCGGCGCCGCAACCGCAGAGCGTCTCGCCGCCGGCGGCTGGCGGCTCGTGCTCGTCGACCGCTGCTCCGACCTGGAGGGGATCGACTACCCGATGGCGACCGCCACCGACCTCGAGCGCACCGCAGCGGCCTGCGGCGGGCCCGCGCGGGCTGCGACGTGCGTAGCCGACACCCGTGACTCGGGCGCCCTGGCCGACGCGGTGGGGATCGCCGTCGATCGGTTCGGGGGCCTCGACGCCGCGGTGGCGGCGGCCGGCTGCATCGCCGGCGGGCCGGAGGCGTGGGAGATCCCCGAACTGGTCTGGGAGCAGGTGATCTCGGTCAACCTCGAGGGCGTGTGGCGCCTGGCTGGCGCCGCCGTGCCGGCCCTGCTCGCCCGGGCGGAGCCCCGCCGCGGCCGCCTGGTTGCGATCGCCTCTGCCGGGGGCCTGGTCGGGCTCCCCCGCCTGGCCGCCTACTGCGCCGCCAAGGCCGGCGTGATCGGTCTGGTGCGGGCCCTCGCCGCCGAGCTCGGCCCCTACGGGGTGACCGCCAACTGCGTGGCGCCGGGGTCGACCCGCACCGCCATGCTGGACGCCAGTGCGGCGGTCTACGACCTCGCCTCCCCCGAGGAGCTCGCGCGCCACCACCTGCTCCCCCGGCTGCTCGAGCCCGCCGAGCCGGCCGCCCTGGCCGCATGGCTGTGCAGCCGAGAGGCCGCCGGCATCACCGGGGCCGTCCTGCCCGTCGACGCCGGCATGACCGCCCGATGAGCCGGGTCCCCGCGGGCGGCCGCCCCGGGCCCGCCCCCACGGCGGCGCCCGCCGGCCCCCGACCCGACCGGGGCCCTGCAGTGGTCCCCGCCGGCACCCACCTCGCGCTCGACCGGTCTACCCGCCGTCCCCGGCCCGGCCTGGTCACCGGCGGCAACCCTTGGAGGCTGCTCAGGGTCACCCCTGCGGCCGACCGGCTGCTCGACGCCTGGTCGGTCGGGGTGCCCGTCGCGGGACGGCTGGCAGAACGTCGTCTCGCCGGTCGGCTCGTCGAAGCCGGCCTGGCCCACCCCCGGCCCGGGCCGGCACCCGAGAGCGACGGCGCCGGCGGCCCTCCGCCGGCGGTGACGACCGTGGTGCCCGTGCGGGACCGGCCGGCGGGGCTCGCCGCCACCCTCGCCGCGCTCGATCCTCACGACGACGTGGTGGTCGTCGACGACGGGTCCGACGACCCGGATGCGACTGCGGCGACGGTGGCCCGCCGCCCCGGCACCCGCCTCGCCCTGCGGGGGGAGCGGGGTGGGCCGGCAGCCGCCCGCAACACGGGTTGGCGGGGCCTGCGGACCGCGGAAGTGGTGGCGTTCCTCGACGCCGACTGCACCCCCGAGGCCGGCTGGACGGCGCGCTTGGGGAGGTATTTCTCCAACCCTTCGCTGGTCGCGATCGCGCCGAGAGTGGTCCCGATCTACCCCTCGGGAAACACCCTCGGAGCCTACGAGGCGCTCCGCTCCCCGCTCGACCTCGGCGCGCAACCCGCCATCGTCCGACCAGGGAGCCGGGTCTCCTACGTGCCGTCGGCGGCCCTCCTCGTGCGCCGGTCGGCCCTCGAGTCCCTGGGGGGCTTCGACGAGGACCTGCCCGCCGGCGAGGACGTCGACTTGGTGTGGCGCCTCGGGCGCCTCGGGTGGGTCCGCTACGAGCCGTCGGTGACCGTCGGCCACCCGGTGCGCCCGACCTGGAGGGCCTGGGTGGCCCAACGCCGGCGCTACGGCAGCTCTGCGGCGCCGCTCGGCGAGCGCCACGGCCCGGCGGTCGCCCCCCTCGTCGTCGGCTCGGCCCCGGCTCTCGCTTGGGGGCTCCTGCTCGCCGGCCAGCCCGCCGCCGGCACGTTGATCGCCCTCGGGACGGCGCTGGCAACCGGCGCTCCGCGGCCGATCACCAGGCAGCCGGGCACCAGGCAGCCGAGCACCAGGTGGCCGAGCACCAGGCGACCCAGCGCCTGGCTCGAGGTGGTCCCGGCGGTGCTCGCGGCGGAGCTGCGAGCGGGCACGGCGGTCGCCACGGCCCTGCGGCGCCCGTGGTGGCCGGTGGCGGCGCTCGCCTCCCTTCGGAGCCGCCGGGCGCGCCGGTGGCTGCTCGTCGCCGCCGCTGGGCCGCACCTGGTCGACTGGTGGCGCCGGCGCCCGCCGGGGATCGGGCCGGGCCGGTTCCTCGCCTGTGCCCTCGCCGACGACCTCGCCTACGGGTCGGGGGTCTGGACCGGCCTCCTCGCCTGCCGCCGCCCGAGGGCTCTGCGCTGCCTGCTGCCCGCCCGGCCATCAGCCCTGCGGGGAGCGGCTTGAGCGCCGCGGCCAGGACCACGCACGCCGCGGCCGCCGCGGCCAGGACCACGCACGCGGCAGCCGCCGCGGCGCTCGCCGCCCGGGACCCGGTGATCGCCGGGCTCCTCGCCGAGGCCGGACCGCCCCGGCTCGGGCCCCGCCACGACACCCACTTCGCTGCGCTGGTGCGCTCGGTGCTCTACCAGCAGCTCGCCGGCGCGGCCGCAGCTGCGATCCACCGGCGCCTGATCGACCTGCTGGCCGGGCGGGTCGAACCCGAAGCGCTGCTCGCCCTCACCGACGAGCAGCTGCGCTCCGTGGGGCTGTCGGCCAACAAGGCGGCGTCGTTGCGGGACCTCGCGACCAAGGTTGCCGACGCCACGGTGGTCCTCGACCCCCGCCGGCTCGCCCGGGAGAGCGACGACGAGATCGTCGCCCGGCTGAGCGTGGTGCGGGGGATCGGGCGCTGGACGGCCGAGATGTTCCTCATGTTCCAGCTCCGCCGGCTCGACGTCTGGCCGACCGGGGACCTCGGGGTGCGCCGGGGCTACGGGCTCGCGTGGGGGGTTCCGCCGCCGACCCCGAAGGAGCTCGAGGGCCTCGGGGACGGGCTCCGCCCCTACCGCTCGGTCGCCGCCTGGTACTGCTGGCGGGCCTGCGAGCTGCGCGCCGGCGCGGCGGCGAGCGCGCTCACCCGTTGAGCGGGGGCCCGGGCAGGTAACGGGCCACCAGCTCGGCGGCGAGACCGGTGTAGCCGGCCGGCCTCAGCGCAGCGAGGCGGGCCTTGGCCTCGGCTGGCAGGTCGAGCCCGGCGACCAGCTCGGCGAGGGCGGAAGGCTCGATCCGCTCCCCGCGGGAGAACGCCTTCAGCCTCTCGTAGGGCTCCGGGCAGCCGTAGCGGCGCATGACGGTCTGAACCGCCTCGGCGAGCACCTCCCACGAGGCGTCGAGCTCGCCGGACATCGCCTCGGCGTCCGGCTCGACGCGCCCGAGGCCCCGGCGGGCAGCCCGCAGCGCGAGCAGCGAGTGGCCGACCGCGACCCCGACGTTGCGGATCGCCGAGCTGTCGGAGAGGTCCCGCTGCATCCGGCTCACCGCCAGCTTGCCGGCGAGGTGCCCGAAGAGGGCATCGGCGATCCCGAGGTTGGCCTCGGCGTTCTCGAAGTCGATCGGGTTCACCTTGTGGGGCATGGTCGACGAGCCGACCTCCCCGGGCACCGGGCGCTGGCGCAGGTAGCCCCGGCTCACGTACTCCCACATGTCCCGGCAGAAGTCGAGCAGGATCGCGTCGAAGCGCATGAGGAGGTGAAAGGCCTCCCCCAAGGTGTCGTGCGCTTCGATCTGGGTGGTGAGCGGGTTCCACTCGAGGTCGAAGCCCTCGACGAAGGAGCGGGACAGTGCCGGCCAGTCGACCTCGGGGTAGGCGACCACGTGGGCCCCGAAGGTGCCGGTGGCGCCGTTGAACTTCCCGGTGAGGCGCAGCCGCCGGACCCCGTCGAGCTGCCGACGCCAGCGCGCCACGAACACCGCCAGCTCCTTGCCGAGGGTGGTCGGGGTCGCCGGCTGCCCATGGGTGTGGGCCGGCATCGCCAGACCGGCGTGGCGGCGGGCGAGGGAGGAGACGTCGGCGACCAGCGCCTCGGCTTCGGGGACCCACGCCACCTCGAGTCCCCGGCGCAGCATCAGCGCGTGCGCCAGGTTGTTGACGTCCTCGCTGGTGCAGGCGAAGTGGACCATCTCGCGCTGGCGGGGGGGGACACCGGCGGCGGCGAGCTTGTCCTTCAGGTGGTACTCGACCGCCTTCAGGTCGTGGTTGGTACGCCGCTCGTGGGCCCGGATCGCCGCCACGTCCGCCGGCCCGAAGCCATCCACCCAGCTCCCGAGCGCAGCGTCGAGCTCGGGAGGCAGTGGTGGTAGCTCGACGATCCCCGGCTCGGAGGCGAGGGCCCGGTACCAGGCGACCTCGACCGCGAAGCGCCACCCGAACAGCGCCTCCTCGGACAGCTCGGCCTCCACCTCGACGACCTGCGAGGCGTACCGCCCGTCGAGCGGCGAGATCGGCACCGCCGGAGAGTAGCCCGCCGTGCTCCCGGCCCTGCGCCGTGCCAGCCGGCGCCGCCGTTCGCAGCCGGACGACCTGCGACGGCCGGGGTGAGCCGGCGGGCGGCTTGCGGTGAGCCGGCGGGCGGCGCGAGGTGAGCCGGCGACGCCTCGCGGGTACAAGGTCGTCATGGCAGCTACTGCGCCCGATCCGGGGCTGGACAGCCCCTCACCCGCTCCCCCGGCCCCCACCCCTGCTCCGAGCACCGGGGCCCCTGCCCAGACCTCCCAGGGCGCCGCCGGCGCCGGAGCTGCCCCGCGCTCCGCCGACCCCGGCCTCGAGGTCCGACGGACCCGTACCGGCACCGCCTACGTGGCGATCATCGTCGGCATCATCGTGACCGCCCTCGTGATCGTCTTCATCGTCCAGAACCTCCACGAGGCGAGGGTCCACTTCGCCACCGCGACCTTCAGCCTCCCCGTCGGCGTGATCATCCTCGGAGCTGCGGTCGCCGGGGCCCTGATCGTGGTCCTGGTCAGCCTGGCCCGGATCCTGCAGCTGCGGATGGCCGCCCGCCGCCACCGCCGCGCCCACCGCCAGCCGGCCTGATCCGCCGGCCCGCCAGCCGGCCTGATCCGCCGGCCCGGTCCCCGGCACGACCCGCCGGCCCGGTCCGCCCCGAGCCGCCACTGGACGGGAAGCACCGGCGGGCACCACGATGGCCCGAATGGGCCCGCCCGGAAGCTTCTTCGACCAGGACGGGGACGAGCCCGGCAGTTCGCGGCCGGCCCGCCCGGCCGGTGGGAGCGTCCGTCGGCCCCCGGGTCGCCAGTCGCGGCCCTACGACCAGGACGACCCTCCACCCGAGGCCCCCGCGGCCGAACCCCGACTGCGCCTCCCGGCTCCAAGAGCAAGGGGCCTCGTCCTGCCCGCAGCACCGCCACGCCCGAGCGCGTCCCTCCCCCTCGGGCGCCGCGCCCCGGCCGCAGACGCGCCACGCCTCGGGCGCCGCGCCCCGGCCGCCGACCCACGCCTCGGGCGCCGCGCCCCGGCCACCCGACGGGGCTCCCCGGCCCCGGAGGCGTACGGGCCGGCTTCGCCCCCACCTCGCCGGCGGTCCCTCGGCAGCGACACCGGGGTCCTGGCCGCAGGGACGATGCTGTCGCGGCTCACCGGCTTCTTGCGGGTCCTGGTCGCGACCTACCTGCTCGGGATCAACTCCCTCA
This sequence comes from Actinomycetes bacterium, assembly GCA_021819345.1. GTDB lineage: Bacteria > Actinomycetota > Acidimicrobiia > Acidimicrobiales > Palsa-688 > JAKAQB01. The sequence continues at coordinate 7,166 of JAKARG010000042.1, forward strand.
CCGACGCCTACAACTTCGCCAACTCGGTCCCGAACACCATCTACAACCTGTTGCTCGGCGGGGTCCTCGCCGCGACGCTGATCCCGCTGTTCGTCGACGAGCTGCGGGCCGAGGACGACGGCAGCGGGAATGGCGGGATCCCCGCGGTGCTCGGCACGGTGACGGTGGCGCTCGTCGGCTTCTCCGCCCTGCTGTGGGTCATCGCGCCCGCCGTCGCGCACTTCTACCTGCTGCTGTCGACCAACCCGTTGCGCGGCCCGGAGCTGGCGGTCGCCACCAAGCTCCTGCGGCTGTTCGCACCCCAGGTGTTCTTCCTCGGGGCGATCGTGGTCAGCGAGGCGCTGCTCAACGCGCGGCGCCGCTTCGCGTCGGCAGCTCTCTCCCCGGTCGTCAACAACCTGATCGCCATCGGCGCCCTCCTCGTGACCGGGCTCGTGGCCCACCACCTGACGGTCAAGGCCTTCAGCCACGACCACGACGGGATCCTCGTGCTCGGCATCGGCACCACGGCCGGCTACGCCCTGCAGTTCCTGTTCCAGGTGCCGGCGATGGTCCGAGCGGGCGTGTGGCGCTGGCCTCGCTGGGCGCCGCGCCATCCGGCGGTCCGCCGGGTGCTCGGGCTCTCCACCTGGCTGCTCGGGGTGGTGATCGCCAACCAGGTCGCGTACAACCTGATCGCGGTCATCGCCAACCGCCACCGGGGGGGCTTCACCGTCTACACCCTGGCCTTCCAGTTCTTCCTCCTGCCCTATGCGCTCCTCGCGGTCTCGATCGCCTCGGCGATCATGCCGGACCTCGCCGAGCGGTGGTCCGACCACGACCACGTCGCCTTCCTCCGCCGGGTGATCCTCGGCCTGCGGACGATCTTCGCAGTGCTGGTCCCGACCGCCGTCGGCTACGCCATAGTCGCCCGCCCGCTCATCGAGCTCCTCGGCCACCACGGCGCCGCCCCGGCCGACGAGATCACCTCGGTCGGCACCACCGTCGTGGCCTTCGCCTTCTGCCTCCCCGGCTTCGGCCTCTTCCTCCCCCTGGTACGGGCGCTGCAGGCGATGAAGGACACCCGTGCGATGTTCTTCGTGTACCTCCTGGAGAACGGCCTCACCGTGGTCCTGGCCTTTCCCCTCGACCACGTCCTCGGCGTGCCCGGGCTGGCGATCGCCTGGGCGGCGCCCTATACGGTGGCCTCGGTCGCAGTGGTGGTCCTCCTCCGACGGCGGGTGGGGAGCCTCGGCGGGGTCTACACCGGGCGGACCCTGGTCCGCGTCGGGCTCGCCACCGCGGCGATGGCGGTGGCCGTCGCCGTCGTCGGCCGGGCCTTCCCCCACGGCGGAGGAGACCCGGTCCTCGCCGCCAGGCTGATCGTAGAGGTCCTCACCGGGGCGATGGTCTTCCTCGCCGGCGCCCGGGTGCTCGGCATCGCCGAGATCGAGATGATGCTCCGCCCGGTCCTGCGCCGGCTGCGTCCCGGTGAGCCAGTATGAGGGGGTGAGGATCGGGAACCTGTACGGACCGGATGCCACCTTCCTCGGGGTCCCGGCAGGCGACCTCGAGGAGCCGGGGACCTGGAGCAGCGCCCGGGCGGTGATCCTCGGTGCGCCGTTCGACGGGGGCACCTCGCATCGCCCGGGGACCCGGTTCGGGCCCCAGGCGATCCGCCTCACCGACTACCTCCCCCACGACGGCAGCCGGCCCCACCTGGCGCTCGGCGTGGACCCCCTGGTGGAGCTCGGCGTGGTCGACGTCGGCGACGTCGAGATGCCCTCGGGCGAGACCGAGGCATCCCTCGCCAGGCTCGAGGCCGCCGTCGAACGGCTCGCCGGCGCAGGGGCCCTGCCCGTGGTGCTCGGCGGCGACCACACGATCGCCCTGCCCGACGTCACCGGCGTGGCCCGTCGGGTCGGCTGGGGCAAGGTCTCGGTGGTCCACTTCGACGCCCACGCCGACACCGGCGACACCCAGCTCGGGTCCCTCTACGGGCACGGAACCCCGATGCGTCGGCTCATCGAGTCCGGAGCGGTACGGGGGGACCGCTTCCTCCAGATCGGGCTGCGGGGCTACTGGCCCGAACCGGAGACCCTCGCCTGGATGGCCGAGCAGAGCATGCGCAGCTTCGAGATGACCGAGATCGTCGCCCGGGGTCTCGACGCCTGCTTGGACGAGGCCTCGGCGATCGCGACCGACGGCTGCGACGGGGTGTTCCTCTCGGTCGACGTAGACGTGGTCGACCCGGGGATGGCACCGGGCACCGGCACCCCCGAGCCGGGAGGTCTGAGCGGTCGCCAGCTGCTGGACGCAGTGCGCCGACTGTGCATGCACCTGCCGATCGCCGGCATCGACGTGGTCGAGGTGTCACCGCCCTACGACCACTCCGAGGTCACCGCCTACCTCGCCAACCGGGTGGTCCTGGAGGCGCTCTCCGGGGTGGCCTGGCGGCTCCGCCGCAGCTCCGGGGCCGACGCCCGGGACCCCGCCGGCCCACTGCTCGGCGACCGGTGATGCGCCGCCCGGCGACCGTTGGGGCTGCGCCCGGCGACCGGGGGCTCCCGTGCATCGCGCATGGACGGCCCTCGCTCGGGTAGAACCTGCCATTGGTGGCGCGCCCGCGCCATCTCACCCGAAGGAGGACCCACATGGGTCTTGCGACAACCAGCCTGCGCGTCGGGCTCGGCAGCCTCATGGCCGCCCACGGGCTCCAGAAGCTCGCCGGGAAGTTCGGTGGCGCCGGCCTCGAGGGCAGCGCGGCCGGCTTCGAGGCGATGGGCTTCTCCCCTGGACGGCGGTATGCCGCAGCGGCCGGGGTGACCGAGACCGCCGGCGGCGCCCTCTTGGCCGCTGGCCTGTGGACGCCCCTCGGGGCGGCGATGCTCACCGGGGCCATGGCTACCGCCATCACCAAGGTCCACGGCAAGAACGGTCCCTGGAGCTCCAAGGGCGGCTACGAGCTCAACGCGCTCATCATCGGGGCTGCCTTCGCGCTGACCGAGGCCGGACCGGGGTTCCCCGCGGTCGACGGGCTGATCACCAAGCGGCGCAGCGGCCTCGGGTGGGCCCTGCTCGAGCTCGCCGCCGGGGTGGGAGGCTCTGCGGCCCTGGTCCGCCTTGCCGGCAGGACGCGCCCGGCGACCACCGATCGGGCGGGCTACGCACCGGAGCCCTCCACTGCCAAGGAGCCCTCTGCCGCCAAGGAGCCCTCCGCTGGCCGGGAGCCGGCGGACCGCTCGGCCCCGTCTGGCGCCTCGGCGCGAGCCGGCGGCACCGAGGAGGTCCAGCTCGACAACCACCGCGGCGCGGCCGAGCAGGTACCGAGCTAGCCGGCGCTAGCGGTCGAGCCGGCTCCGGCCCGAGGGCGGCCCTCCCCCGGGCTCGTCGGGTGCCCCGAGCCGGCCGGGCGGACCGTCGCCCCCTCGGGCGGCTTGGGTGCTCGCCGCCTCGACCGCCAGGCGGTCGACCAAGTCGTTGTAGGGATCGGAGCCGTGACCCTTCACCCAGCGGAAGCGGAGGCGCTCCGGGTCTGCCCGGTAGATTGCGATGAGCGGCTTCCACAGGTCCTGGTTGGCGACCTCCTGGCGCTGGGAGTTGCGCCATCCGCGCCGTTCCCAGCCCTCCCACCAGCGATCCCGGAAGCAGTTGACCACATAGGTCGAGTCGCTCACCACCTCGAGCGCGCCGGGGATGGCGCTGACCGCCTCGAGCACTGCGGTCAGCTCCATCCTCTGGTTGGTGGTGTGCGGCTCGGCCCCCGAGCAGAACCGGCCCTGTGGCACCGCCCAGGCCCAACCGCCGGGCCCGGGGTTGCCTCGGCAGGCTCCGTCGGTGTACACGACCGTCGGTCTTCCCGGAGAGCTCATCCCCAGATGGTCGCGAACCTGGCGGAGGCGCGACGATAGAGGGGTGATCTTCGACGGCTTCTCCCACCAGCTACCCGACATCGACCCATCGGAGACGGCCGAGTGGGTCGACTCCTTCGATACCGTGCTCGACACCCACGGCAAGGCCCGGGCCCGCTTCCTGCTCATGAAGCTGCTCGAGCGGGCGAGGGAGAACCAGGTCGGGTTCCCCGCGACGGTCTCGACGCCCTATGTCAACACGATCCCTGCAGACCTCGAGCCGTGGTTCCCCGGCGACGAGCACATCGAGCGTCGCATCAGGGCGTTCATCCGCTGGAACGCCGCGATCATGGTGGTCCGCGCCAACCACATGGCCGACGGCATCGGCGGGCACCTGGCAACCTACGCGAGCTCCGCGAGCCTCTACGAGGTCGGCTTCAACCACTTCTTCCGGGGCAAGGCCAACGGCCAGGTCGGCGACCAGGTGTACTTCCAGGGCCACGCCGCCCCGGGCTTCTACGCCCGGGCGTACCTCGAGGGTCGGCTGTCCGAGGAGCAGCTGGTCAACTTCCGCCAGGAGCTGAAGGGGCGCCGCCCCGGGCCCGGGGGCGAACCGGGACCCGGTGGCCTGTCGTCCTACCCCCACCCCCGACTGATGCCGGAGCTCTGGGAGTTCCCGACGGTGTCCATGGGCATCGGCCCGCTCAACGCGATCTACCAGGCCCACTTCAACCGCTACCTCCACCACCGCCACATCGCCGACACCTCCGGCTCCAGGGTGTGGTGCTTCCTCGGCGACGGCGAGTGCGACGAGCCCGAGACCCTCGGAGCCCTGTCGCTCGCCGGCAGGGAGCAGCTCGACAACCTGACCTTCGTGGTCAACTGCAACCTGCAGCGCCTGGACGGACCGGTGCGTGGCAACGGCAAGATCATCCAGGAGCTGGAGGCCACCTTCCGGGGAGCCGGTTGGAACGTGATCAAGGTGATCTGGGGCTCCCGTTGGGACGAGCTGCTCGCCCGCGACGTCGACGGGGTGCTGCTCAACCAGATGAACACCACGGTCGACGGCACCTTCCAGAAGCTCGCCACCGAGGACGGCGCCTACATCCGGGAGCACTTCTTCGGCCCCGACCCCCGCCTGCGCCGGCTCGTGGAGCACCTCTCCGACGACGAGCTGCGCAACCTGCCCCGGGGCGGCCACGACTACCGCAAGCTCTACGCGGCCTACAAGGCGGCGACCGAGACCACCGGCCAGCCTACGAGA
>JAKARG010000043.1 GCA_021819345.1 Actinomycetes bacterium
ATCCGGTGCCTCTGAACCGTCCGGCACCTCCGCCCCGGCAGACGTCGGGTCCTCCTCTCGTGCTCGGGTCCCCGGACCATCCTCGGCGGGAGCGCCGGCGGGGTCTACCTCCGGGGGGTCGCCGTCGGTCATCCCCATATCAAAGCCGACGAAGCTGAGCGCATCCTGAGCCGTCGACGGAGCCCCCCGGAGGGAATGATCGTAGGTAGGTCTACGTTGTCGAGGGCGAGACAGTCGACGAGAGGAGCCCGCCATGGAAGTCCGAGCGGAGGTCACCACCGACGCAGAGGTGCTCGAGGGGGCGCTGTCCGCCGACAACGCCGAGATCGTCTCCATGCACGCCGTCGTCTACCGGGCCCGGCCGGAGGTCGGGGCGGTCATCCACACCCACTCCCCGGGTGCAACAGCGTTCGCCCTCGCGCAGCGCGAGCTGCCCTGTCGCGCGGAGCCCCTGTTGCGCCTCGGTCGGGCCGAGGCGGAGCTGGCGGCTCGGGCGCTCGGCGGCGCAGTCGAGCTCCCCGCCGGCGCCCTCGAGGCGGTGCGCGAGTCGATGGCCCTGGTGCGCTCATGAGCTCCATCGGTGAGATGTGGGACCGGCGCTTCGCCGAGCACGGCTGGCCGAGCGACCCCGACCCCTACCTGGTGGAGCTGGCCGCGGCGCTGGAGCCCGGTCGGGCGGTGGACCTCGGTTCCGGTCCCGGGCGCAACAGCCTCTGGCTCGCCGCCCGGGGATGGGACCTGACCCTGGTGGACGCCTCCCAGGTGGGCCTCGACCAGGCTGCCTCCCGGGCAGCCGAGAGCGGGAGCCGGGTCAGCACCGTGCGTGCCGACCTGCTGAGCTGGCAACCCGAGGCGGACGGCTTCGACCTGGCGATCGTCGCCAACGTCCACCCTTCCCCGGCTGACCTGGCGGGCCTCTTGGCCCGAGCTGCGCTCGGCCTGCGCCCGGGTGGCCACCTCTACGTGGTCGGCCACCACCTGGACAACCTCGGTCGCCACGGCCCCCCGGACCCCGAGCGGCTGCTCACCGACGATCGCCTCGCTGCCGCGATGCCCGCCGGGCTCGCCGTCGAGCTGCTCGAGTCCAGGGACCGCAGCGCCGGCTGCGCCCCCGACGCCGATGCGGGCATCGACCGGGTCGTGCTCGCCTGGGCCGTCCGGACCGCCTCGGCGGGCACCAGCACAACTTGACCCGGTCGCAGGGCGCCTCGTCGGGGGAGGCGCACGACCCCGGTTTCGGGCGCCCAGGACGGGCACCCGTGGGCGCCCCCGCCGGCGTGGGGTTCCTGCTCGGGGTGGCCCACCGGGCCGAGCGCCGGCGCTTCGAAGCCCGCCTCGCCGGGCTCGGGCTCACCGCCCCCCAGGCTGCGGTCCTCCGTCTGGTCGCCTCCGAGCCCGGGTCCGGCGTGCGCCAGCTCGCCAGGGGGCTACGCACCGACCCGATGAACACCCAGCGCATCCTCGAGTCGCTCGTCGGCGAAGGGCTGTGCGAGGTACTTCCCGATCCGTCCGACGCCCGGCGCCGGCCGGTTCACGCGACCCGGCGGGGGGCGGAGCTCGCAGCTGCGGCGAGCGAGCTCGCCGCCGAGGCGGAGGGCGACCTCGCCGCCGCCCTCGGGCCCGGCACCTACCAGGCGCTGCTCGACGGCTTGCGCGACCTCGTGGCGCTCTGCGCCGGGCTGCCCGGCGCAGCGGCAGGCTCAGGTGCTCCGGGAGACGATCCCGCGGATGGCGGGGCGGATCACCGCCGGCGCCCGCTCCAGGTTCGTGGCCCGGAGGCCGGCGGTCTCGAAGCCGGCGCCGGCCAGGGAGCGGGCGGTGTCGCGGGTGAGATGGCAGTTGCCGGCGACGTGGCTCCAGAGGGGCTCGACCAGTCGCTGCCAGCGCTCGCTCCAGGTCCCGGGTGCGCCCCGGACGTGCTCGATCACGAGCAGGCTCCCGCCGGGGCGCAGTACGCGGTGGAGCTCGCCGAGCGCAGCGGCCGGGTCGGGCACCGAGCAGAGCACCAGGGTGGACACGGCCGCGTCGAAGTAGCCGTCGGGGTAGGGGAGCCGCTCGGCAGGAGCGTCGAGCACCGTCGCGTCGCGCGGGCTGCGAGCCAGCCGGGCGTGTAGCCGGGCGCGCATTCGAGGGTCGGGCTCGGTGAGGACCAGCTCGCAGAGCCCCGGCGGGTAGTGGTCGAGGTTCGCCCCGGTGCCGGCACCGACCTCGACCACCCGACCCTCGAGGTCGGCGAGCAGCTCGTCGCGCCAGGTCGCCAGGCCGGCGGCCTCCACCCCGGCCATCGTGCGGTCGTAGAGGGTGGCCGAGAGCCGGTTCATGCCGCCGGTCGGCCGGCCGCAGGGGTCGCGTAGGGGGTAGGGCGGCCGGTGGGCGACGGGCCCGGTGTCGAGCCGGGCACGGGAGACGGGCGGCCGGCGGGAGAGACGGGGGCAAGGTCGATGGGGGCGATGCGGTCGATGGGGTCACGGTAGCGGCGGCCGGCGGTAGGCGCCCGCTGCGCGGGAGCAACCTCGCCCGGCGCCTTTCCCCCGGCCTGTCGGCAGCCGCAGCAGTGCTGTAGGTGACCACGCCGGCCACCTCGCGGGCTACGGTCCGGCCGATGGATCCCGCCCTGGCCCACCGATGAGCCAGCCCGAAGGCGGGGCCCGCCGGAGGGGCTCGGGCGGCCGCAGTGCCCGGCGCTAGCCCTGGCGCGGTGGTGGTCGGGGTGGTCCTCGCCGCCGCGGTGGCCCACGCAGGGTGGAACCTGCTCGCCAAGACGATGGACGACCAGCTGGTCGCGTTCTGGTTGATCAACCTCGCCGCGCTGCTCTGCGGGGCCGGGCTGCTGGCCGTGGCGGGAGCACCGGCCGGGGCGGCCCTGCCCTACCTGGCCACCTCTGTGGTGCTCCACCTCGCCTACAACACCGCCCTGCTGAACTCCTACCGCTTCGGCGACCTCTCCCGGGTTTACCCGCTCGCCCGGGGCATCGCCCCGCTCGTGGTCACCGCCGGGGCAGCCGTGCTCGCCGGGGAGAGCCTGAGCGGCCCCCAGCTGGTCGGGGTGGCGGTGGTCGCCGGCGGGGTCGCCAGCATGGTGTACCTCGGTGGGTCCGGCGCTGCCCCGCAGGATCGACGGGCGGTCGCGCTCGCAGTCTGCACCGGGCTGCTCATCGCGGCCTACAGCCTGAGCGACGGGCTCGGGGTCCGCCGCTCCGCCGACCCCTTCGGCTACTCGGGACTGCTGTTCGTGCTGGAGTCGGCGATGACGGTCGCCGGCCTGGCGGCACGGCGGCGCCGCCTGCTCCCGGCCCGCCCGGAGCGGAGCTGGCTGCTCGGCCTCGCCGGCGGGGTGCTGTCGGTCGGCGCCTACAGCGGCGTGCTCTGGGCGCAGACCCGCCTCGCTCTCGGCCTGGTCTCGGCGCTGCGCGAGACGAGCGTCGTGGTGGCCGCGTTGTTCGGTACCGTGGTCCTCCACGAGGGGTCGGGCCGCCGGCGCCTGCTCGCGGCCGCGGTCGTCTGTGCCGGCGTCGCCCTACTGGTCGTTGCCTGACCCCGGGTCGGAGTGCCGCCCGAGCGTGGGCTCGACTGCCGAGACCTCGGCTCGCTCGGGGAGGGTCGGATCAGGCGCCGACGGTCATCTGGTGCCAGAGCCCTCCGTCGAGGAAGATCCCGTTGCCGTTGTCCTGCCCGGGGGCGGAGTCTCCGACGTAGGTGTAGAGCGGGTGGTGGTCGTAGGTGGCCTGCAGGGCCCCGCCAGAGCGGCGGACGGTCCCGAGGGTGCCCGTGACACCTGCGGGGCGCTCCGGCCGACCGAGCACCGGGGGCCAGTAGCGGGCACAGGTCCCGTAGCAGTGCGAAGCCGTCGGGGTGTCCTTGGCGAACCAGTACAAGGTGAAGCCGCGGGCGTCGGTGAGCACCAGCGTGCCCTCGATCCTGCGGGTGCCGAGGGCGAGGAGCCCGTCGGGGCGCTGCGCGACGGTGGTCGTCGCTGCCGAGATCAGCGTGCCGCCGAGCAGGGCGAGGGCAACGAAGGTCGTCCCGGCCAGGGCGCCCACTCGCCGGCGGGTCCCGGGGGAGCGGGCTCGCAACCTTCGCCCGGGCGCCCCGAGGCGACGCTCCACGCCAGAAGTGGGCGCCGGTGCCAGCAGCGCCAGCGAGCCGAGCAAGCCGATCGCTGCCACCTCGATCAGGCCCGCTGCGAGGCCCGCCCAGGTGAACACCTCCTCGAAGCCGAACAGTCCCACCCAGATCGACAGCAGGTACCCACCGAGGGTGACGGCTGCGAAGCCGGCTCCGAGCGTGGCGACCCCGCGGTGGGTCGTAGTCCTGCCGAGCGTGGCGAGCAGCGCCAGGGAGAGGGCGATGCCGCTCGCCGCCTGGAGCAAGAAGAGCCAACCGATCACCCGGATCGTGCTGTAGCCGTCGAAGTACAGGTAGAGGTGGATGGCGGCGGTGGCCCCGAGCAGGCCGGCACCGACGACGGCGGTGGCCGCGCCTCCCGGGTCGGCCGACGGCGCCGGCACGGCCGGGACCGCTCCTCGACGGTCACCTCCGGTGGGGTCGGGCACCGACCGAGAATGCCACCACCGGGGGTCCTCTGCGACATAGCCTCGCTCTCGCTCGGACGGACCGACGGCGGGAGGAGGACCCCCTGGGGTACACGGGTAGGCACCGTCGCCGGAGGGGCCCGAGGCGCAAGGCCGCCCCGATGTTGGCGGCGCTGGCGGTGCTCGTCCTGGCAGGCGCAGCCGCATGGTTGGTCGCGCTGCCCCGGAGCGCTGCCCGGTCGGCGGCGGTGTCGAAGGTCGGCTCGACCCGGAGCCCGCGTGCCGGCTCGGCCCGCTCGTCCCCTCCTGCGGTGGGCGCGAGGAGCCACTCGGCGCGCGGTCCTTCGAGCGAGGGGACGGCCGGCACCTTCCCCGGTCCCGACGGTGTCGAGGCTCGCTGGGTGGTGCGGCAGAACGAGCTTCCCGGCACCACGGCCTGGCGGATCGAGGGCAACCCTCCAGGGGTCATCTCCGGGTGGTTCGACCGGGTCTCGGCGACCGACGGGCAGGCGGTGACCCTCTATGTGAGCACCGACGCCAGCACCTACGTGGTCCGCGCCTACCGGATGGGTTACTACGGGGGTGACGGCGCCCGCCTGGTCTGGTCCTCCTCCGAGCTCGAAGGTCGGCTCCAGCCGCCCTGCCCGGTGAGCCCGGGCACCAACATGGTCTCCTGCGACAACTGGTCCCCGAGCCTGAGGGTGCGCATCACGCCGGCGTTCGTGCAGGGGGACTACCTTTTCGAGCTGGTCGGCTCGGGCGGCCAGGAGAGCTACGTCCCCCTCACGGTGAGCGATCCCTCGAGCCACGCGGTCTACCTCGTGAAGAACGACGTGCTCACCTGGCAGGCCTGGAACCCCTACGGGGGGTACGACCTCTACCAGGGGCTCGGCGCCTGCGCTGCGGGTGCGCCCACCTACCCACCCTGCAACCGCTCCCGGGTGGTCTCCTTCGACCGACCCTACGGCTACGCCCACGGGGCAGGCGACTTCCTCGGCAACGAGTACCCCTTCGTCTACTGGGCCGAGGAGCACGGGCTCGACGTCACCTACACCACCGACGTCGGCGTGGACCAGGACCCGGCGGTGCTCCGCCACCACGTCGCCCTCGTGTCCCTCGGCCACGACGAGTGCTGGGCTCTCGACGAGCGCCTCGCCGTCCAAGCAGCGGCCGGCCGGGGGATGAACGTGATCTTCTTCGGGGCCAGCCCGATCCTGCGCCACGTGCGGCTGCAGGCCTCCCCGCTCGGGCCCGACCGGGAGGAGGTGGACTACCGGGACTCGGCCGAGGACCCCCTCGACGGGAGGGCGAGCCCCGACCTGGTGACCGGCAACTGGTGGGGGTCCCCGCCGACCGACTGGCCGGCGGCGGGATTCGTGGGGGAGGCCTACAGCGGCTTCCTGCGGCCGGGGGCCGAGCCGGTCCCCATGGTCGTCTCCGACGCCTCCGCCTGGATCTTCGCCGGGATGCACCTCCAGGACGGCTCCGAGATCCCCGGCGCGCTGGTGAGCGACTTCGACCAGGTCGACCCCTACTTGCACCCCTCGAACCTGCAGGTGCTCGCCCACTCCCCGATACCGGTCTCCGAGAGCGAGGCGCAGTACTCGCCGGCGTACGCGGACATGACCTACTGGACCGAGCCGCACAGCGGCGCGGGGATCTTCGACACCGGGACCGTCGCATGGATCCCCGACCTGCCGAGGATCCCCCAGATCGACGAGATGACCGCCAACCTCATGAGGTTGTTCGGCAGCGGGCCGGCGGGCAGGAGCGAGCCGTCGCGGCCCAACTGGGAAAGCTTCGCCTCCTGAGCCGGGAGCGCCGCGGACGGCTCGGGAGGGCACGGCAGGGCGGAGTAGCTTCGCCTCGGTGGACTTGGTCGCGGTCACCGAGGCGAACCGCCGGTACTACGAGGCGTTCGAGGCCGCCGACCTGGACGCGATGTCGGCGCTCTGGGAGCGCTCCGAGCGGGCGACCTGCACCCACCCGGGATGGTCGACGCTGCGGGGTTGGACCCGGGTCCAGGCGTCCTTCTTCGCCTTGTTCGAGCACCCGCTGCGGACCCAGTTCCTGCTCACCCGCCAGGAGGCGCACCTGGAGGGCGACGTAGCTTGGCTGTCGCTCGACGAGAACCTGCTCGGAGACCAGGGTGGCGTGACCGTTGCGGCCCTCAACGTGTTCGTCCGGGACCCACGGAGCGGGGACTGGTCGATGGTCTGTCACCACGGCTCCGCAGTGCACGCCTCGCTCAGGTGATCCCCCCGCCGGCCCCCGACGCCCCAGCGGCCGCGGCGAGCAGCTCGGTGAGCGTCCGGGCGTTGTCCAGCGCGTCGCTCCGGTGGCAGTTGTCGAACAGCAGGTGCACCTCGGAGGCCGACGAAGCGAGGTCTGCGACTGCGGGCAGCCATCCCTCGAGCTCGGAGCGTGCGTAGCTGTACGGGCGCCTCCAGCCCCCGTCGTCGGGGGGGTGCCGACCGACGAAGCGGACCACGGCGAGCTCGGAGGTGGCGGCGACCAGCGACGGTCCGGGCTCGGAGCCCGGCCGAGGAGGCCCGTCGACGCACACGAGCCCGATCCCTCGGGAGTCGAGCCACTCGAGGGTGGGCTCGGTCGAGTCCCGCCCGAACCAACGATCCGCCGGCAGCTCCACCGCGATTCGGACCCCGGGGAGGCGTCTCCCGAGGGAGTCGAGCTCGAACCAGGTCTCGCGGCGGGGCCCCCACCACGATGGGTAGCGGATGAGCACCGCACCGAGGCGTCCCGCGTCCACGAGTGGCTCCAGGGCATGGCGGAACCGGACCCAGCACTCCTCGAGCACCTCGGCCGGCAGGTGCCCGGCGTAGAGCCGTCTGCGGTCCCGTCGCTCGGCGGGGAGCGCCGGGCGCAGGTCGGGCCAGAGGGAGTCGGGGAGGGTGGGCGCGGCGCACAGCAGCGACCAGGCCCGCAGGTCCAGGCTGAACCCGGCTGGGGTCCGCTCGACCCACTGCGAGCACAGCTCCCGGGTCGGGGGGAAGCGGTAGGTGGTCGTGACCTCCGCCAGCGCGAAGCGCTCGGCGTAGAAGGCGAGCCGCTCTCGGGCGGTCATGTTCCGCCGGGGGTAGAACGAGCCGTCGCGGGCGAGGCTGCGGTCCGCCCAGGAGCACGCTCCGGCCTTCGCCACCGCCCGCCCGAGCCGGACCGTCCCCACCGAGGTGGCGTCCCCGCCGGGTCGCTCGGGCGGGGAGGCCGTTTCGGTCACGGGTGGCTCGGGTAAGCGGCGGTAGTGCCGGGGACCACGACCGCCGATGGTAACGACGTGCTGCCGGCCCCAGGCGGTGGGCGTGGCTGATCCCCGGGCGTGGGGGGTGGAGCCCGGCTACCACGACACCTCCGGGCGCTGGCGGGAGGCACCCGAGGCGACGATCGCCTCGGTGCTCGCCTCGATGGGGGCGCTCGAGGCGGGAGCGCCCCACCCCGACTCGGAGCCTTCCCTGGCGCTCACCGTCCGCATGGACCACCCGCTGCCCCCTGTTCCCCCGGGGGTCCTCGAGCTCGAAGGCGGCGGGGAGCTCGACCTCCCGGAGGGGCGCCTGCCCGCCGACGTGCCCCTCGGGTACCACCACCTGGTAGGCGAGACCGGCGAGCGGAGGCGCCTGATCGTCTGTCCCGGTCGCTGCCCCGAGGCCCTCGGGTCGCGCTGGGGGTGGGCGGCCCAGCTCTACGCAGCGCGCTCTCGGGACAGCTGGGGCATCGGGGACCTCGCCGACCTGCGTCGACTGGCCGCCTGGGGCCGGAGGGTGGGCGCGGAGCTCGTCCTCACCAACCCGCTGCACGCCGGGCCACCGGGGCCGCACCCCGAGCCGAGCCCGTACTTCCCCTCCAGTCGCTGCTTCTCGAGCCCTCTGTACCTGCGGGTGGAGGCCGTGCCCGGAGCCGAGGTCCTGGACGGCCTGGACGTGCTGGCCGCCAGGGGACGCGAGCTCAACGGGGAGCGGCTGATCGACCGGGAGAGGGTGTGGGCGCTCAAGTCCGAGGCCCTGGAGGCGATCTACGCCGAGACGGCGGGCTCGCCGGCGAGTGCCGCCGGCCTCGAGCGCCACCTCGCCGAGCGGGGAGACGCCCTGGTCGGCTTCGCCACCTTCAACGCCTTGGCCGAGCTGCACGGCCTGCCCTGGCAGTCGTGGCCGAGCGAGCTGCACGATCCCGCCTCTGCGGCGGTGGCGCGCTTCGCAGGCAGCACCGAGGGTCGCCGGCGGATCCGCTACCACGCCTGGCTGCAGTGGCAGATCGACCTCCAGCTGGCGGCCGGCTCCCCCGGGGGGCTGATCTCCGACATGGCGGTCGGCGTCGACGCCGGAGGTGCCGACGCCTGGATGTGGCAGCAGACCTTCGCCACCGGGATGCGGATCGGGGCCCCTCCCGACGACTTCAACCGCCTCGGCCAGGACTGGGGGCTCCCCCCGTGGGACCCGTGGCGGCTGCGGGCCGCCGGCTACGAGCCGTTCGTGCAGACCGTTCGGGCGGCGCTCCGCCACTGCGCAGGGCTGCGCGTCGACCACGTGATGGGGCTCTTCCGGCTGTACTGGATACCGCCGGGGGCCGGAGCCGGATCGGGGACCTACGTGCGCTACCCGTACTGGGACCTGCTCAACATCTTGTCGCTCGAGGCGGAGCGGGCTCGGGCGTTCGTGGTCGGCGAGGACCTCGGCACCGTGGAGGACGCCGTGCGCGCCGAGCTCGCCGAGCGCCGGGTGCTCTCCTACCGCGTGCTCTGGTTCGAGCCCGAGCGCCCTGCGGCGTGGCGTGAGGATGCCCTCGCCGCGGTGACGACCCACGACCTGCCCACCGTCGCCGGGCTGTGGAGCGGAGCCGACCTGGAAGCACAGCGTCGGCTCGGCCTCGAGCCCAACGAAGCGGGCTCAGCGGCGATCGCCCACCGCCTCGGGGCATGGGGTGACCTCTCGCCCGGCGACCAGCCGGCCGAGGCGGTGCGAGCGGCCTACCGGCTGCTCTCCGAGGCCCCGTGCCGGGTGCTCACCGTCACCCTCGAGGACCTGGCGGTGGTGGCCGAGCGACCCAACATGCCCGGGACCACCGACGCCTGGCCGAACTGGTCGCTCTCCCTGCCGGTCCCGATCGAGGAGCTGGAGTCGAGCCCGCTCGCAGCTGCGGTCGCCGAGGAGATGAACCGGGGGCCACGGGCCCCGACGCCAACCGCGCAGTAGCCCCGGGCGTCCCGCCCCGGACCGATGCAGGTGCGGATGCGGGTCGGTAGCGTCGCGCAGCGATGGACCTCCCGGTCGTGCCCCCGGTGTCACCGATGCTGGCGAGACCGGCGCGGGTGCTCCCGGCGGGCGACTGGCGCTACGAGCCGAAGTGGGACGGCTTTCGCTGCGTGGCGTTCGTCTCGGGCTCCGAGGTCGAGCTCGGGAGCCGCAACGAGCGGCCCCTCACCCGCTACTTCCCGGAGGTCGCCGCTGCCCTCGGCCCGCTCGGTGGCCGCCGCTGCGTGCTCGACGGGGAGCTGGTCGTCGCCGGCGCCGACGGGCTCGACTTCGACTCCCTCTCCCAGCGGGTCCACCCTGCTGCCAGTCGGGTCGCCGCTCTCGCCGAGGCCACCCCCGCTGCGTTCGTCGCCTTCGACCTGCTCGCGCTCGGGGACCTCGATCTCCGGCCGGCGCCGTTCGAGCAGCGCCGGGCCCGCTTGGAGGAGCTGCTCTCCGGGGCCCTCCCAGGGGTCCATCTGACCCCGATGACCGCCGAGCGGGACGTCGCCGCCCACTGGTTCGCCCGCTTCGAGGGTGCCGGCCTGGACGGGATCGTGGCCAAGGACCCTCGCCTTGCTTACCTGGAGGGCCGGCGGGTGATGGTCAAGGTCAAGCACGAGCGCACCGCCGAGCTGGTGGTGGGAGGTTTCCGCTGGTACCGGGGCGAGACCGGCGAGGGGGTGGGCTCGCTCCTGCTCGGCCTCTACGACGCCGCCGGAGTGCTGCGCCAGGTGGGGGTGATCGGGGCCTTCCCGGCGGCGGAGCGGGTGGAGCTCGTCGGCAAGCTCGCGCCCTACCGAACGGACGGGGACCACCCCTGGGTGGCGCCGGACGCCCCGCCGCCGGGGACCGGTGTGGCCGAGGGGAGCGGTGTCGCCGAGGGGAGCGGTGTGGCCGAGGGGAGCGGCGTGGCGGTCCGGCCAGGTGTGGCCGCCCGGACCCCGGCGAGCAGGTGGAGAGCGGGAGCCGACCCCGGCTTCGAGGCGCTCCGCCCAGAGCTGGTCGTCGAGGCCGCCTACGATCACATGCAGGGTGACCGGCTCCGCCACACCGCCCGGTTCCGTCGCTGGCGGCCGGACCGCCGCCCCGAGGAGTGCACCTTCTCGCAGCTCGAGGTGGCGGCCCCGGCCCTGCTCGACGAGGTCTTCTCCTCCCGTGGGTGACGGCCCGGTGCCGCCTCCCGGCTTCGTCGCCTCCCGTGGGTGAGGCACCGGCCGCCCCCGACGCATCGGGGCGGCCGGCCCGCGGCTCGGTGAGCTCTGCGGTGCTCGTCCCGGTCCCCCAGGCGGAGAGGATCGTCGCCGAGTGGCGCGCCAGGCACGACCCGGTCGCCGCCGCCGGCGTGCCCGCCCACGTGACCCTGATCGTGCCGTGGCTGCCGGCGGCCGAGATCGGGGCCGGGCCGCTCGCCGAGCTGGCCGAGGTGGCCGCCTCCACCCGGCCCTGGGAGTTCCGCCTGACCGGTGTGGCCTGGTTCGGCCGGAGGGTCCTCTGGCTGGTGCCGGAGCCGGCGGAGCCCTTCGCCGGGCTGACCGCCCGTCTGGCGGAGCGCTTCGGCACGCCTCCCTGGGACGGGGAGTTCGAAGACGTCGTGCCGCACCTCACCGTCGGCAGGGCAGAGGGCGACCCCACTTCGCTCGACCACGTGGGCGAGGAGCTGCGCTCCCTCCTCCCAATCGACTGCCGGGCCGACGAGCTGTGGGTGATGCTTGCGGCCGGGCGGCGCTGGTCGGTGAGGGCGCGCCTCGGCCTCGGGAGGCGCTCGAGGGTTGCCGGGCTGCCCGGCGCTAAGCCCTGGTCTGCCCGAGGGCGTCCATCAGCGCCCTGAGCTCGTCGGCGGGGCCGGCAGGGACGCTGTAGCCGGTCTCGTCACGGATCTGGGTGAAGTGGTCCCTCACCTGCTCGACGGTGAGCTCCCGGCTCGTGAAGCCCGTGGTCATGCCGACGAAGAACCGGGCGACCCTTCCACCTCCCACGGTGTAGACCTCGCCGGTCACCGGCACGCTCTCGTGGGCCAAGAAGGCGACCACCGGCGAGACCAGTGAGGGGTCGAGGGCCTCGGCCGCCTCGCCGAGCAGCTCCTCTGTCATGCGGGTCCTCGCCAGGGGGGCGATGGCGTTGACCTTGATCCCGTACTTGGCCCCCTCTGCGGCGAGGACCCGGGTGAGGCCCACCAGGCCCATCTTCGCCGCCCCGTAGTTGCTCTGACCGAAGTTGCCGAGGATCCCGGAGTTGGACGAGGTGTTGACCACCCGCCCGTAGCCCTGCTCACGCATCTTCACCCATGCCGGTCGGGTCACGTGGAACGCTCCCCGCAGGTGCACGTCGATGACCGGGTCGAGCAGCTCGGGGGTCAGGTTGTGGAATGCCTTGTCCCGCAGGATCCCCGCGTTGTTGACCACGATGTCGACTCGGCCGAAGGCTTCCAGGGCGGCACCGACGATCGACTCGCCCCCCTCGGGGGTGGCGAC
>JAKARG010000044.1 GCA_021819345.1 Actinomycetes bacterium
CTTGGCCCTGATCGGGGCGACTACCGACCCGGCGGTCCACGTTGCCGGCGGGCACGGGATGTGGGGCATCACGCTCGGGCCGGTCACCGGCCGGCTCCTGGCCGATCAGATCGTCACCGGTCGCCGCCGATCCGCCCTCGCAGCGTTCGACCCGCTTCGCTGAGGGTGGTCGGGCGCCGGGCCCAGACGGGTGGCCGATCGCAGCGTCACCCCGAGCCCACACCGACGGCCGCGGGACAGTCTGGTCGCGCGTCGAGACTGCTCTCTGCGTCCCACCCGTAGCCGTTGACCCTTCGCCACGCTCCGAGGGTCCCGGCCTCGACCGACGAGCCGAGGCTGAAGGCCGGGGCCGTCGCCGAGAGCTGCTCGTAGTCGCTGCAGTCGAGGATGGCGCCCTGCCTGCTGGCCGGGGGGGTGTCGACGGCGAGCGACGTGGTCCAGGGGTCGGACCCACCGCCGCCGACGATCGTGTTGTCCCACAGCTCCACCTCGCTCCACCGCCCCCCGAGGGTGACGACGGCGTCGTGGTGGAGTCGGCGTCCACCGAAGAAGCGGCTCTGGTTGACGAAGACGTTGTCCGCGGCGTACACGTCCGAGATGCTCGTGCGCGGCCCGAAGGCGTCGACGTAGAGGGCGTCGTAGGCATGGCCGGCCACCTCCGAACGTCCCGGCACCCCCGCGGGGTTGGGTCCTGTGCTCGGGTCCCCCTTCCGCGTGCCGGCGCTGTCCCAGACGGTGTCGTCGGTGACGAGGATGTGCGAGCTGGACCCCCCGGCGGTCTCGGTGTCGAGGCTGATGCCCTGGTCGGTCTGGGCCACGAGGTCGTGGTCGATCCAGATGTAGGCGGCGCCGTCGTCGTAGATGCCAGCGGCGTTGGGGGAGAGGGCGAGGCAGCGGCGGATGCGGGCGTCCCAGGTCCCGTAAGCGGCGTTGGACCACGTGTCGACGTCGGCGACGGTGTCGTCGACGATGAGCCCGTGCTCCGCTTGGCTGGTGCCGTCGTACCAGCCCTCGACGTCGATGCCGATGTTGTCGGCATCGGCGATCGTGTCATGCGCTACGAGGAAGTCCTCGACGTCGCCGTTGACCGCCACCGTCTCGCTCTGCCCGGTGCGGGTGCCGGTGACGGTGTCGCCCTCGACCGCCACGTGCTGCAGTGCTGCAGCCGGGCCCCGGCCGTAGGACTCGACCTCGATCCCGAAGGCGTCGACGTTGCTGTTGTCGCACCAGCGGGCCATGTCGTGGACCTCGTCGGCACGGTTGGCGATGTCGGTCACCCGGTCGTTCAGCAAGTAGACGTCCCCACAGGTCCGCTCGCCGTGGGTGAGACAGGCGGACACGGGCTCGCCGAAGCCGCGACCCACCACCTCGACCAGGATGCCGGCTGGCGTCTCCGAGGTCCCGTCCGTCCAGTAGTCCTCGATGCTGAGCCCGCGGACCTCGACCCCCGTCGAGCCGACCAGGCTGATTGCCCCCGCAACGCCGTCGTACTCGCCCGGGTCGACCGCCCGCGCCGCCACCTGCCCAGGGGCGATCACCGCTTTGCGCCCCGGTGCGGGCTCGAGCACCAGAAGGTGTGGGTCGTACTTGTTCCACACGTCGATGGGCTGGTCGAAGCGCCCCGCGAGGCAGATCACCTCGGTCCCCTGGACCCGGTTCTCCAGGTTGGCGATCAGGGCGTCGACCGGCGCGCTCGAGTGGTCTGGTCCGGGCTCGAGGACCCGATCGCATGCCGGTGCTGGCTGCAGCGGAGCACCGCTCGGGGTCACCGGGTTGGGGATGAGGCCGTCGCCCGGCCGAGGGGAGACGCCGAGCGCCTCGACCGGGAACGCGGCAGCCTCCACCGGAGGGGCAGGCTGCAGGGGCGCAGCGCCTGCGAGGAGCGTTGTGGCGCCGAGCACCAAGGCCAGGCCCAGGTGTGTCGCCATCCGGACCTTCTGCACGGCGGGCAGGGTAGCGATCTCCTCGGCGTGCCACGAAGAGCCCTATGGGCCTCACCTCGGCTCGGGAGTCCCGAGGCGGTCATCCGCAGCCCTCCGAACCGGCAGCGACGACCGGTGGGGTGGGCACCTCGGTGTTGCTCCATCCGTAACGGGTGACCCCGAGCCGGTTGGTGTGGGTCCCAGGCGTGGACACACCCCCGCACTATCGTCCCCAGCAGGACCAAACCGGAGGACTGCGATGCTCGACCTCACCGGACGAAGCGGTGACTACGTGGTACTCGGCGACAACGCTGACGTGCTGCCCAAGTTGCCAGATCAGTCGTTCCAGCTCATCTACATCGACCCTCCGTTCAACACCGGGAAGGTCCAGCAACGCCTGACGCTCCAAACCCGCCGATCCGAGAACGGGGACCGCATCGGCTTTGGCGGTCGAAGCTACGTGACGGTCGAGACCGGCCGTAAGTCCTACGGAGACGAGTTCGATGACTACCTCGGTTTCATCGGCCCAAGACTCGAAGAATCTCGCCGCCTGCTCACTGACGACGGACCCTCTACTTCCACATCGACTTCCGCGAAGCTCATTACTGCAAGATCCTTCTCGACGAGATCTTCGGCTGGGACAGCTTTCTGAACGAAGTCATCTGGGCCTACGACTACGGCGGCCGACCGAAGAACCGCTGGCCCGCCAAGCACGACACGATCCTCGTCTACGTTCGCGATCCAGACCGTTACTACTTCGACCAAGACGCCGTGGAGAGGATCCCGTACATGGCACCGGGGCTCGTTACCGCCGAGAAGGCAGAGCGTGGCAAGGTGCCCACGGATGTGTGGTGGCACACGATCGTGCCTACCAACGGTAAGGAGAAGACAGGCTATCCCAGTCAAAAGCCCGAAGGGGTCCTTCGCCGCGTCGTGCAAGCCTCCTCTTCACCAGGCAGCTGGGTCCTAGACTTCTTTGCGGGTAGCGGAACGACGGGTGCGGCGGCACGCCAGCTCGGTCGAAGAACGGTCCTCGTAGACAACAGTTCGGAGGCGCTCGCGGTCATGCAGCGGCGCCTGGGGACGAGCGGGATCACCTACCTCGACGTCCAAGGCGAACACCTCACGTGCCCTGAAGATGTGCCAGCGGCGCTCTTCTGAGACCACTCCCACCCGGCTACGACCTCAGCCACTCCTTCAGCTGGCCAAAGTCTCGTCGGTAGACAGAGAACGAGTCCACGGCAGTTCTTGAAGGATAGAACCAGTGGGTATTGCTGTCTTGATGCTGAATGGTTATGGCGCCCGAGTCGATGAGAGCTGCCACGTTCGGTGCGTCGATGACCCAGTAAACGAGCCCGTCCGGCCGCCCCGACAAGCAGACCACGGCGTCGTATTTCATCGTTCCCACGGAGTAGCTCAAAGTAGCAGCGCCGTAGTTACATGAGCCTGAGCTCGGCTGACGCAATGTGACGTCTGGCCGGAGAAACGCCTGAGCAACCGAAGGGTCCGTCCATCGGTCGAGTTATCCGGATTCTGGGACGCGTGGAGGCAAGGCCTCGGATGTCGGAGCGGTAGAGGGGCTGGAGGTCGAGTCGGTCAGGCTCTGGACAAGCGAGTGCTGTTGACCTCGATGACCACGTCATCGATGTTGTTGCAAATCGGCGTGTAGTTGTCGGCGCTGCGCCAAGGCGCGTCGGTGATGACGGCGTGCTCGATCTCCTCGACGAACATCGAGCGCCAGCGCTGCCAAGGATCAGCGCTGTGCCCGCTGCGAGTGACGGTGGGCTCCACCTGGTATACGACGACCTTGGCCCGGCCGGCCTTCCAGCCGAGGACGTGGGGGCAGATGAGGCGTTGGAGATCGTGGTAGCGCACCGAGAGCGCTCGGCGGCTCGTGATGGCCTCTTCGAGGACCGCCCAGGGGATCGGTCGGCTGCCGAGAGAGGCGGCGGGCGCGACGCGGCCCTTGCCAGTCGCCATTGCCGGTTGTATCAGCTGGCCTAGAGGCCGAGCAGCTCGAACGCGAGAGCGGGTTGACGGGATGTCTTTCGCAACGCCTGGGCGATGTTGGTGACCCCTGCGAGACGGAGCACGCTGATCACGAGGTTGCGCATGACCGCCAACGCCCGGGGCGCGGATGCCGAGCGGACCTTCGAGGCGTCCTCGCCCATGGTGGCGTCACGGACCCAGTGCAGCCCGTTCTCTATCCCCCAGTGGCCGCGTGCTGCCGCCGCGATGCGGGCTGGGCTGGCCCGGCGGGGACTTGCGCTGGTCACCGCCCAGGCAGTCTCGGTCGAGCGGGCCTGGCCGGTCTTGGCGTCGGTGACCTCCCGGTCGATGCGGACCACGGCGGCCACGTGGGGGAACTCGACCAGTCCGTCGGGGGTGGCCGCGACGCGAACGGTTCGGGTCTCGATGCGCCCGTGGCCCTTCGATGTCTCGACACAGGGCTCGGCGAAGCGCTCGGGGGCGGTGCAGGCGATCTCGTTCAGCAGGCTTGGCTGGTTCTCCTTGACGAACAACAGGTAGTCGGCCCCCTTGTCGCCGACGAGGAAGTTCGCATGCTCACGCTGCGCGAGCATGGCGTCTGCGGTGACCAGGCAGTCGGTGAGGTCTAGGCTCTCGAGCAGCGGACGGAACGCCGTTATCTCGTTGGTCTTGTGGTCGACCTCACGCTGGGCGATCACGACCTGTTCGGCATGGGTCATCGCAGCGAGCAGGTGGGTCGCCCGCCCGTCGGGCTGGCGTGCTCCTCGCAGGCTCTTGCCGTCCACCGAGAGCCCGAAGAGCACTGCCGGCTCCTCGTGCTCAGCCGTCTCGACCTTGACCTCGGCGCCGGCCTCATCGTCGATAGGACTCTCGGCCTCGGCCTCGGCCTCGGCCTCGGCCTCGGCCGCTTTCTCTCCGTCTCCTCGGGCTGCGCGTTCTCTGTCCCCTCGAGCCGCGCGCTGCTGTGCCGTGCGCTTGGCTCGCACCTGCGCTTCGAGGGTCTCACAGACGACCCGGTCGAGCTCCTCTCGGTCGATGGCGCCGAGCGCCCGTTTGAACGTGGACAGCGACGGTGGGCGCAGCGCGCCGGTGCTCGGGCTGCGCCGTAGGTGCAGGCGCAACAACAGCTCCTCGGGCAGGTCGGCGGCCCACTCGGCGATGCCGGTCACATGAGCGGTCCCGGCGAGCATCGCCACCGCGCACACGAGCAGGATCGACGCCAGTTCGTGGCGGATCCCCCTGGGCTTGCGGTGGTCGGCTATCGCCTGGAGCTTGGCGTACAGCCCGTCGTCGCCTTCGATCACTACCCGGTTCAGATCGACCATGTGGGATCTCCTGTTGTCGTCGGAGCAGAGCGCGGGGTGATTGAAGCCCGCAGAGAGCACTGCGGCAGCGTCGGGCCGCAGCGGGTAGAGCCAGGCGACCTTGGGCTGGCCGTGGTAGATCCAGGCACCGTTGCGCCGGGCGAACCCCGAGGTCTTGCCGACCTCGATGAAGTTCGCCGCCCGATAGCAGGTGCCGGGGTGACGGGCAGGGTCGCTGAAGGTCTCGACCAGTAGCAACGGGTGCCCGTAGGTGGCCTCTACGTCTGAGCTCAGCCGGCGCAGGCTGCGCGCGAGCACCGCAGAGGCAAGGTTGGGGCGCCTCGCCCCGGGCAGCACGCAGAACCGTTGATTGTTCATCACATAGCGCAACCGGCGGTTCTTGGTCTCCTCGGACCAGCCCACGTAGGCCTCTCGGCCGCGAAGCGACAGCGCTGCGGAACCGTGACCGAGGAGCGCCACCCACTGGTCGCCTTCGACCGCGACGTGGCGGATCGTTCGACCGTAGAGGTGATGACCCAAGAAGTGGTGCTCGTCGAGCAGCTCGTTGAACCGATCGACCTCGGCGGGCCTCACCAGGCGAACCGAGAGTGCCCGAGCCTTCTCGTGAGCGTCAGTTCTCATCACCCAGCTTGTAGCACCTACGGCGGCAACCGTCCAGCCGAGCGACAAACACCCAGCTCAGCGGGTATCAGCTAGGACTTTGAGCTACTCCCTGTCGGCGCAGACGACCCCAGAACGCTCGCGGCCCGCGGCGAGTTGGCGTGGTGGCTCGGTGAGTCGGGCCGCGTCAGTGAGGCGGTCGAAGCATTCGAGGCGCTCCTCGCCGACGAAATCAGCCTCCTCGGGGCCGGCCACCCCGACACTCTCGCTAGCCGGAACAGCCTCGCGCACTGGCTAGGCATGACCGGGCGTGTCAATGAAGCGGTCGAACAGCTCAGAGCGGTCCTCGCCGACGAAGTCAGCCTCCTCGGGGCCGGCCACCGTAGTACTCTTGTTACCTGGAACACCCTGACCTTCTGGCTGGGAAGGTCGGGCCGTCTCAATGAAGCGGTCGAACAGGCGCAGGCACTGCTAGCCGACGACATCAGGGTCCTCGGACCCGACCACCCCGACACCCTCGCCACCCGGGCCAGCGTTGCCTTTTGGCAAGCAATGTCGGGACAAGTGGAGGAGGCGGTCGAGCAGCTCTTGGCGCTCCTAGAGCGGCCCGCTGATATCGAGTTGACAACCTCACCAGCCCTCAGCACCATCGTCGCTGTGAACGTCGAGGTGCGCGACTACCAGCCCGGCGACGAGGAAGCGTGGCTGCGCTGCCGGGTTCTATCTTTTCTCCATACCGCCTACTTCGACGACGTGCAGGTAGCCCACCCCTCGCCCCCGTCGCCGGGCTTCGGGCTGGTCGCTGTCGAGGGAGGCGACCTGGTGGGCGTCATCGACGTGAGCGTCTCAGCCTTCGAAGAGCTCGCCACGATCGAGACCGTGGCGGTCCACCCCGACGCCCAGCACCGAGGTGTCGGGACCGCACTGCTGAGCGAAGCGCGCTACAGATCGCTTCGCGCTGGGGCCACCATGATCGACGCGTGGACACGCGACGACGAGCCGACCCTGCGCTGGTACCGCTCACGCGGCTTCGTCGAGAGCGACCACTACTTGCACGTTTACGCCAACTACTACACTGCCGCAGACGAGCCCGGACGCGCCGTCGAATCGACTCGGCTGGGACTGAAGCCGGTCATCGTCTTCTCGCACGCGAAAATGGACGCCGCGCAGGAACTGCGGGGCAGCTTTGCTCGAGTCCACGTCTGCCGGAGATTCTCCCAGCCCTTATAGCCGACCCGCACGCAAGCCGGCCAGGACCATCGTTCCCTGCCTTCGAGGATCACGTACTTGCTGGAACCTCGGAGGATCTTCCGTGGAGAACTTCACCTCGACCTTGGTCAGCCCGGATGGCCGAGTGATGGCCACGTCGTAGTCGGGGCTCCTAGACGGCGCGTTGACAACGCCCAGCTCGCTAGCGATCTTCGCCACCAAGTGCTCGCCGAGCTTTCCGCGGGTGCGGGGGGCCAGGTGCATGACGAAGCCAAGGGGGGAGTCCACGGGCCACTGCTCGACCCGTCGTAGCCCGAGGTCGACTATCTCCGGGTCTCGACCAAGGCGCAGGCCGAGTAGGACCTGCCTGAAGAGGGGTTCTCCATCGCCGCCCAGCGTCAGGCCTGTGTGCGGCGCATCCGCTACGAGGGCTAAGGCTCGTCGACGAGTAGCTGGACAAGGGCGAGTCGGCCCGGACGGCCGGACAGCCGCCCGGCCACGGCTCCTGGCGACGCTGGCCCGGGTCGCCGAGGACGGCGACATCGAGGCCGTCGTCGTGCACAAGATCGACCGCTAGTAGTTGGCCAACCTCGTAGCAAGGGTCGGCGATGTTGCGGGCCATGAGGCGAACCTCGGTGGCTACTCCCGCGAGGCGCCCATCGGGCACCTGAACGACGGCGAGCCGATCGGCGGCCGCCAAGTCGCCGGCAGCACAGCTCCTCGCCATCGGTCCTACGTCGGCATCGTCGAATGCGATGGCATCGAATGCGAGGGGAGCCACGATCCGCTCGACGTTCGATCGGGTCCAGGGGATGCTCGCCGGCCGGACGATGAGCGGCACGCCCGAGCGCCGGCACCACCACTACCTGAAGGACCTCCTCGTCTGCGGGTGTGCACCCGGCGCCTGTCGATCCGGTGCTCCGAGGGCATGTACCGATGAAGTGGAGGCCTACTGCGCGCCATGCTCGACGAGGTCCAGGCACGAGACAACCACGTGGTCGAAGCGGCCTGCAAGGAGCCCTTCGACCTGCTCTTCCTTTCGCCGAAATTTCGAATACGGCGACGTGTGGGCCGCCCGGGACTCGAACCCGGAGCTCTGCGCTTAAAAGGCGCCTACTCTGCCATTGAGTTAGCGGCCCGAGATTATACCAGGTCCTTCAGGCGTGCGGTAGCTCAGCAGCAGCGCTGCTGAAGCTGTCTGGACGCGCCGGTCTGCGATCGGCCGGTGGGACAGGCAGCGGCTCGGCACGCCAGGAAGCGTAGTGGGAGCACTCGGCACACCGCTCCCGGTGCCGGCCGGTCGGGCACCAGTAGCCTGGAGTCGTGGAGCACTCGAGCGGAGAAGACGTCCGGGCGGACTGCGGGCTGCTCGAGGCGGCCGAGCTCGTCCTCGACGACCTCGACGCCGCATTGGCTCGCCTGGACAGCGGCCATTACGGGCGCTGCGAGGTGTGTGACGATCCGCTCGGTGGGGCGCTACTCGAGGAGAGCCCACTGCTTCGCCGCTGTGGCCGGCATTTCGAGCGGGGGGAGCCCTGACTGGCCGAGCCCCGTGCGGTTGGCACCTGACTCCGCCCAACACGCGGCCCTGCGCGAGACGGCGTAGCTCGATCCTCCCCGGCGTCGGCGCCCGATCCGGATCGCTCGGCGGGCGTGTGTGCGGGTCGTGGGTCGGATCGGATCAGAGGGGTCCGTTACCGTGCTTGCGGGAGACGAGCGTCTCCCTCTTCCCGGCGAGCATGTCGAACGCGGATACCACCGCAGCGCGGGTCTCGGCCGGGTCGATCACCCGGTCCACGAAACCTCGGGCCGCTGCGGTGTAGGGGTTCAGCAACTCCTCCTCGTAGCGCTGGGCCAGCTCGACCTGGGTTGCGAGATCCTCGCGCCGGTGCAGGATCTGGACCGCCCCGCGTGCACCCATTACCGCGATCTGCGCTGACGGCCAGGCGAGGCAGATGTCGTTGCCGATGCCCTTGGAGTCCATGACGATGTAAGCCCCGCCGAAGGCCTTGCGCAGCACCAGGCAGACGCGTGGCACCTGGGACTCCGCGTAGGCGTAGACGAGCTCGGCGCCGTGGCGGATCATGCCGCGCCACTCGAGGTCCTTGCCGGGCATGAACCCGGGGGTGTCGACGAGGGTGAGCAGCGGCAGGTTGAAGGAGTCGCAGAACGATACGAAACGGGCACCCTTCTGGGACGCTGCGATGTCCAGGGTCCCGGCCATTGCTTGTGGCTGGTTGGCCACCACCCCTACCGGGGCTCCGCCGACCCGTGCGAGGGCAGTCACGAGCTGAGGGGCCGAGCGGGCCCGCAGCTCGAGGAGGTCGCCGTCGTCGGCTATCGCTCGGACCACCTCGCGGACGTCGTAGGAGCCGGTGGCCGACACGGGGATCAGGTCGCGCAGCTCGGGGTTGGTCCGCCCAACGGGGTCGGCGCTCGGCGAAGTGGGTGCCAGGGCGTCGCAGTGGTCAGGAAGGTGCCCGAGGAGCGCTGTGGCCGCCTCGACCGCCGCGTCCTCGTCGGGGGCGGTGAGGGCCGCCACTCCGGTCGAACGGTCGTGGACCGCCAGCCCGCCGAGAGCGTCGGGGGAGAGGAGCTGACCGGACCACTGGGCCACCGCCGCAGGACCCGACACGTAGGCGACAGCGTCTGGGGTCATGACGACCGCATCGGCGAGGCCGAGCAGCAGCGCCGGGCCGGACAGAGCGAGACCGACCGCCACGATCACGACCGGCACCACCCCCGAGCACTGGCTGAGGGCGAGCGCCGCGGTGCCCCATGCGTGCAGCGAGGCCACTCCCTCGTCGAGGTCTGCTCCCGAGGAAGCCAGGACAACGAGCAGCGGGATCCGCTGGCTGAGGGCGAGCCGGGCCCCCTCGGCGAGCGTCGCGCTGTCCTCGGCGCTGAGCGCCCCCCGGCGGTGGGCCGGGTCGACCCGTACCGTCACTACCCGCCGACCGGTGCCGGGCAGCGGCTCCACCCGGGCCGAGGCGCTCCCAGGGACGAGGGCGCGGAGCCGTACCTGGCTGCGCTCACCGACTGGCGGCGGGGTCGGGATCATCCGGTCGCCGGCGTGCGGCCTCCGGTCTCCCGACGAGGTCACGCGGAGTGGCGGCGACGGGTCGCCGCCGCCACTCGTCCGGCCCGGCTCTCGGTCCGGGGCTGCGCAGAGGGGGGGCTCGAGGAGCCAGGCGACCGCGCCGGAGAACCCTCCAGGGCCCTTGCGATGAGGAACCCGCGCGCTCGCTCGGTGAGGGGGTAGCGGTTGACCAGCGCCCAGAAGCGCTCGTCGTGGCGGGACACCTCGAGGTGGGCGAGCTCGTGGACGATCACGTAGTCGACGACCCAACCCGGCTCGCCGGCAAGGCGCGACGAGATGCGGATCGAGCCGGAGCCGGGAGTGCAGCTGCCCCAGCGCCACTCCTGGTTGTCGGACCAGCGGATCGAGGTCGCGGGCGGCAGTTCGTAGCGCCGCGACAGATCGGCGGCGCGCTTGGCGAGGTCGACCTCGCCGGGCGCTCCCCTCCGGGTCATCCGCCGGACCATCTCGTCGACCCAGCGCTTCTCGTCGGCCTGGGTCATGGTCGCAGGTATCGATACCCGCAGCACGCCGTCGACCTCCCGGGCCTGGACCGTCTTGCGACGGCGAGGACTCCGCACAACCTCGACCCTCACGCCCCGGAACGTAGCGGAGCAGTGACGCCTCCGCCGCTCCCCTTCCCGCCAGGCTGGCGCCCGCTCTACCAGGTAAAGCAGCGCCAGATCCACCGAGCTGTGCCAAGGACATCCAGCTCGGACGCCTGTTGGGGGCTCACGCGATGATGCCAGAGACCCCCGCCCAAGTAGCTTGGAAGTTGATGGGACAACGAGTTGGGGTGCGCCTCAGGCTGTTCGCCTCCGCCCGGGAGGCGGCGGGAGTGGGAGAGGCCTGCTTCGGGGGTGAGGACGTCGAGCAGGTGCTGGGCGCCGCGATCGGGCAGTTCGGGCCTGCCTTCGCCCGGGTGGTGGAGGTGAGCCGGGTGTGGGTGAACGGGGCGCCGGCCGAGCCCTCGACCCGGCTGAACGAGGGCGACGAGCTCGCCGTGCTCCCGCCGGTCTCGGGCGGGATGTGAGCGTTCCCGGAGGCTTCGTGGCACCCCGCCTCGGAGGTCCCGACAACCCCCGGAGCCGGGGGTTGGACGTCTGGGCTAGCCTCGATGCCGATGGACGAGCCGCCGGTCGATCCGCTCGATCCCGATTTCTGCTCCGACCTGCAGGGAGCTGCGATCGGCGAGCTGCGACGTCGGCGGGCTCTGGCCGACGAGCAGGAGACCGGGTACTCCTACTTGCGCCGCATGATCCAGGGGCGGCTCGACATAGTCGCCGAGGAGCGCGCCCGCCGGACTGGTGAGGCTACCGACTCATCGGGTCCATCCTCGCTGATCGAGCGTCTCCCCTCGATCCTCGCCAGTGGCATACATGCCCCTGGTCGTGGTCGGCTCCCTCAGCTGCTCGATCCCGGTGAGGTCGATTCGAGCGTGGACCTCCGCCTGGACGAGATCGTCTCGACTGCCGAGCTGACCGATCTGCCCTCGGTCGACGACGCGCGCCTCGACGGCATGCTGTCCGCCCTCGCCGACCTGGAGCGGGAGGTGTCGGCGACCCGCCGGGCACTGCAGGATGTCGTGGATGCGATAGCCGCTGAGATCGTCCGGCGCTACCGGGTCGGCGACGTCCCCTTGGATGGCTTGCCCTGATCGCTGCGGTGCTCCGGGAGGAGTGAGCGATCCCGCTGCCGCGACCCTCGAGCAGCCCGCCCCGGGATCGCAGTGGTCGCCAGCCGGTTAGCGGCGGTCTCCTTACTAGGTTGCAGCGGCGTGGTGGACCTGGCCGTTCTCTCCATGCACACCTCGCCCCTGGCGCAGCCCGGCACCGGCGACGGCGGCGGGATGAACGTCTACGTCCGAGAGCTCGCCGCTGCGCTCGCTCGCAGCGGGGTCCGTTGCGAGGTGTTCACCCGGGCCGACAGCCCCGACTGCGCGGCAGTGGTGCCAGTCGAGCCAGGGTTCCGGGTCCACCACGTCCCCGCAGGCCACCTCGGGCCGGTGCCCAAGGAGGACCTGCCCGGACTGGTGGGCGAGTGGGCTGACGGCGTCGCCGCACGGCTCGGAGGGCTCCGCGCCGAGGGGTTCCGGTGCTCGGCCA
>JAKARG010000045.1 GCA_021819345.1 Actinomycetes bacterium
TTCCGATCTATGGTGATCAGGTTGGGGTCGCCCAGGTGGTTGAGCGTGGCCAGCTCGTCGACCGAGGTGCCGAAGTGTTGGGCGATCCCCCAAAGCGTGTCGTGGGGCGCCACTCGATAGACCGCCAGGTCGTGGACCGCAGCGGTGAGCGTGACCGGCCCGAGCGGTCGAGGGGAGAGCGCCGTGGTGCCGGAGGGCGCGGCGGCGGCCAGACCTACCATCGCCACCGGCAGGGCAACTGCCCACGCCCCGCCCGGTCGGGCGCTGCCCGTCCCCGGCGCTGGGGTGAGACGGTGGGCGGGGGTGTAGGCTGACCGGCGACGGTGGGCGGGCGATCGGGTCCCGGTCCGGCACCCGGTGGGGTTGGTCACGGTGTCATCTCCCTTCCCGGCTCGCCGTCGCCCACCCTGGGTCCCGGCCTTCGCCACCCCACGCCCTCATCGGGCCGCGGAGAGTGTCGAAGACGAGCTCGCCAGAGTGTAAACCACCGTTCCTGGCGCGCAAGAGCGCGCCCCGCGGCGCGCGGCCCTTGTCGGGGTGCGCCGGCCCGGGTAGCGTCAGGTGGGTGAGCGGCTCGCAAGCACCGGGCAGGGACATCCTCGTGACCACGACCAACGATGTTCCCGGCTTCCGCGTGACCCAGGTCCTCGGCGAGGTCATGGGCCTGACCGTCCGCAGCCGCAACATCGGCTCGCAGATCGGTGCCGGTCTGAAGGCGCTCGCCGGTGGGGAGCTGAAGGGGATGACCAAGAACCTCTACGTGAGCCGCCAGGAGGTCGTGGACCGGATGCTCGACGAGGCGCGCTCGCTCGGGGCGAACGCCGTCCTGGCGATGCGCTTCGACACCTCCGAGCTCGGCCAGACCTGGACCGAGATCTGCGCCTACGGGACCGCCGCGGTGATCGCTCCGGCCTGATCGGGTCCGGGAACGGGGGATCCAGGGTGGTTTACTAAGCCGAGCGTAAGTCGGTCGACTCTCCAGCGATGATGTAGCCGAGATTGGGATCACAGAAGAAGTTACGGATGGTCTCGGGCATCTCGACTAGCCGATCGAGCGCTGCCGTAGCCTTGCGGCGCAAGTCCTCGCCTGGCTTACCCACGCCAGCCGACTATAAGCGTCAAACTCCGACCGTTGCTCACGAGTCACCCACGCAGCTCACCCAGCCCCCTGACCCGATAGCTTCGGACGCCACCGGCATGGCGAACGGCTTGGGGGCGGTCGCCCACCGTCGAGTCGGCGAACGTACGTCCCGTTGCGGGATCTGCTGCCGGGGGACAGCTCAGGTGCTGGGGGTGGACAGGCTGGCGGCGACACCGTCGGGATCGGCGCAGCCGATGACCCAATCGTCGTAGTCGGCGCCGCCGAAGCAGATGCGCACGCCACGCGGGTTGCCGTGGTGCACGACTGCGAAGGTCCTGGTCCCCTGGTCTACGTAGGTGCCGACCGCCACGAACCCGGGAACCCCGGTTCCTGGCATACGCATGCCATGCACTGCGCCCATCGCGTCTTCGAGCACGTCGACACCACGGAGCGCGCTCAGCGGCGCCCGTAGGTCACCGTGGAGCCCTTCGACCTTCTCCGCTCGGCTCAGGCGCAGCACCACCTGGTCATCTTCGATAGCTATTTTGGCCATCACGCACTCCTTGGTTGAGTTGACACGCTAGGTGCCGGACACCGCCTCGACGACCGCTCGCCCGACGGTCATGTCCCACCTGCCCGGCCGATCTCGTCGTTGATGAGCGCAGCTGCGATGGCGGCATCGTCAACGGTGAGGAGAAAGCTGCGGTGCCCGACGAGGTCTAGGCGCAGCGCCTCACCGCCTCGGAGGATCACCGCCGCGCGCCCAAATAGCCGCAAGCTTCCCCGATAGCCCCAGCTCACGGGGCTCACCTCGGTCGACTCGGCCCCGGTGATCTGGTCGAGAGCGATGTGCTGGCGTGGCCAGCGAAGCGGACCGTAGGTCACGCTGACACCCGATGCGCTGGCAAGGGCGCGAACCGAGGTTAGCTCCACCGACCCCAGGGCCACGACCCAGAGCAGCGCCCCGAGCAGCCAGTTGCCCGACAGCCCTGCCAAGGTCCCTGCTCCGAGTGCGCCGAGCGCCACGGGAAGCGCCCAGCGGCTCCGGGCCGTGCCGACCCAGAGGGCACGTTGCGCGCCGTGCAGGCCCAGGCTCGGCGCAGGCCCGACTCGGCGGGTCTTGTTCCCCCCGAGGTGCCTGTGCCACCGGGCGGCAATAAGAGCTCCGCCGGCGAGGAGGAGTGGAGCTCCGAGCAGCGCCACCATCACGCCAGCGCCGGGACCTCGCGCCTCGCGCCAGGTGCCCACATTGAGATTGGCCGTGGTCACGACGAGCGAGCCAGTCGCAGCGGTCGCACCCAGAAGGACGCCTGGGACAAGGAGCCAAGGCGAGAGCGAAGGGCGCCTCCGGTGGCGCGCTACCCACGAGGCCATGAGAGCGGCACCGACAAGGCTCTCTAGGAGCACTATCCCGAGCTCCCGGGCTCTGGGGACCGACCCGTTCGGGGTTCCCCCGACGCCCCAGTGATCGGCGAGGCGTGCTGGCAGAGCAGACCAGCCGACCAAGACCGGGAGCGCTGCTGCAAGGACCAGGGCGCATGGCACGATCACCCCGAGCGTGACGGCCTTCCAAGAAGCTGGCCGTCTCACAACTGGGACGCCACGAGCTCGAGGATGTCTGCCCGGCTGAGCCCCTGACGCTGTGCAGCGCTCACCAGGGACCGTGCCTCGTCGACGAGGCGAGCTCTCGAGGGCCCGGAGCCACTCACCACCGCCCCTCGCCTCGGGCGGAGCTCGATCAGGCCTTCGTCGCGCAGCTCGGCGTAGGCACGCAGCACCGTGTGGACGTTGACGCCCGTCGCCTCCGCCAGCTCCTTCGAGGTCGGCAGGCGCTGGCCAGCCTGGACCTCCCCACGGCCGAGCGCTCCGCGGATCGCGTCAGCGATCTGCTCGTGGATCGTCCGGTTGGAGCCAGGGTCGACCCGGATCAGCATCTCGTGGCGTGACGTCCCGAGGCCATCGCACCATCACCTCCGTACTTGCTTTTCACTAGTCTGACTATAACAATACGAGGTGTGGTTCACGAAGGCCATCTGACGTCCCCACCCCATGTGAGGGTGCGGGCGCCTTCTCCTGGCCCTCGGTCGGCCAGGACCGCCATACCGAGGACTTCTCTCGGGCGATCCCTTACTGCAACTGCAGGTGGGATGGCGGGATGGCGCGATGGCGTGGCAGATTTCGTGCTACAGAGGCCTCGTGGCTTCACGCGTGGTCCGTGCCCGGCTCGATGCCGGGGCCGAGCAGGCGCTAGCGACCTTGATGCGAGAGGGGCGCAACGAGTCCGAAGCCGTGTGCACGGCCCTTGTCGAGGCAGCTGACCGGCGACACCGGCGCTGGGTACTAGCCGAGGAGGTGCGGCGGCTCGCCAACGACCCCGCGGACACCGAAGAGCGCCGGGCCGTCATGGCCGACATGGACGCCATCTCGGCCGACTGGCCGGAGTGAACCGCGGCGAGGTGTACCGCATTCGGCTCCCGGCCGGGCGTGGCCACGAACAGCGAGGCCTGCGCTACGCCGTCATCGTGCAGGCCGACGAGTTGCTCGGGCTGTCTACGGCCCTCGTCGCACCGACGTCGCGGAGCGCCGCGCCGGCTGTACTCCGGCCAGAGATCGACTTGGCTGGCGAGGTGACCCGGGTCCTGGTCGAGCAACTCCGCGCCGTCGACCTGAAGCGCTTGGGTGAGCACGTCGGGCGCCTGACGCTCGAAGAGCAAGGAGCCGTCGACGACTCGTTGGAGCTCGCCCTCGGCTTGTAGAACGCGCGCCGCTTGGTCGGTCGAGTACCTGACCAGGGCTTGGTCAGTGGGCTCACCGGGGGAGGACCACCGGGGCTGCGACAGCCCACTCCCGCGACGCCGCCCGAGCAGCCAGCGGCAAGCTCCGGTAGCCGTAGATGTTGCACTCGGGGATCCAGCGGGCACCCACCCGCCGCAGTGGCGCCGGGCAGACATGGTCAGCGCCGCCCGGCGAGCGGAAGCAGAGCACCAGCAGACCAACGACAGCGGACGCCATCACCGCACAGGCCACCCCAGCACCGACAGCTCGTGCCGTCGGGTCCCACCGGCCTCCGGTAGCCGCAAGCCCGGCGTCCACGAACAGCCAGACCGCACCCAGGACCGCCAACGCGGTCATCGCCGCCACGGCCACCCCTACCTGCCCCCGTGTTGCGTTCGAGGAGGTCCCGGTGCCGACGCGCCCGAGCACCCGAGGCGAGGTTCGCTCGGAGCTCGACTTTCGCAGCTATGCCGCTGGGTCCTCCCAGGCCAGGCGCAGGAGATCGAATTCTGCTGAGGTGACCGCCAGGGGGTGAACGCGTGGAAATCGGGCGGTGATGATCACCCGGCGAAGCCTGGCGAGCATGTCGAGCACCGACGGCCGGACGTTGTCGCGCTACCACGGTGAACCCTCACGCACCTGTTGGACGTCGTCAGGGTGGTGGCCGGCGTTGACGTACCAGAGCACGGCGATCGTGCCGGCGACGAACCCGAACGGCACGGTGCGCTCGACGGCGACGGGCCGATTGCGGGAGGCGGCTCGAGTCCTCGGTGCCTTTGGAACGGGGGACGAGCGCAGCGCGCTCAACCACCCGAGGCCAGCGAGTCGGCGCCGCTCGGAGGGATCGGGTTGCCGGCGTCCTCGAGCCAGCCTTCGGGTAGCACGACGCGCCGCGGGCCTGCCGAATGTCCCCTCGGGAGGGCCTCGGAGCCCCTCGGAAGGCCGAGCGAGCGGTCGAGGAGCGCGAGCTCTCGGTCGAGCTCGGCGAGGCTCTCCACGGACGCCAGCCCGAGACGGGCGGCCGGCCCTACCGGGTAGCCGGTCAGGTACCAGCCGACGTGGCGGCGGATGTCGCGAGCCGCAGCCGCCTCCCCGAGGTTGTCGGCCAGCAGGGCCGCGTGGCGCGCCAGGGTGTCGGCGACGGTCCCGAGCTGCGGTGGGGGAGGCGGGGGCCGGCCGGCGAACGCGGCAGCGAGCTCGGCGAACAGCCACGGTCTACCGAGGGCTCCTCGCCCGACCACCACGCCGTCACAACCGGTGGCTGCGAGCATCGCCACGGCGTCGCAGGAGGTCCAGATGTCGCCGTTGCCGAGGACCGGCACGTGGCGGAGGGTCTGCTTCAGGGCGGCGATCGCCTCCAGGTCGGCGGTGCCCGAGTAGAGCTGCTCCGCGCTGCGGGCGTGGAGCGTGACGGCTGCGGCGCCCTCGTTCTCGGCGATCAGGCCGGCCCTGGGGGCGGTCACCACCGAGGGGCTGATCCCGGTGCGCATCTTGACCGTGACCGGCACGGCGCCGGCAGCGCCGACCGCCGCGGCGACGATGCGCCCGAAGAGCACCGGGTGGGCCGGGAGGGCGGCGCCGCCGCCCCTCCGGGTCACCTTCGGGGCAGGGCAGCCGAAGTTCAAGTCGACGTGGTCCACTCCCCACTCGTCGACCAGCCGGCGCACGGCGGCGCCGACCACCTCCGGGTCGACCCCGTAGAGCTGGACGCTGCGGACCGCGTCACCGGGTCCGCGAGCGAGCATCCGGTGGGTGCGGGGGTTGCCCTCGACCAGCGCCCGGGCGGTGATCATCTCGCTCACGTAGAGCCCGGCGCCGTGCTCGGCGCACAGGGCACGGAAGGCTGCGGTGGTGACGCCGGCCATCGGTGCGAGGACCACCGGAGGGTCGACCACGAGCGGTCCGATGTGCAGTGCCCGAGCTGTCGGCGGCGCGCCGGGCCCTCCTCGGGTCAGCTCGTCCACAGCTCGAAGATGTGGTGGCCGAGCTCGACGAGCAGCGAGCGCAGGAGGGGCAGCGAGAGGCCGATCACGGTCCCGGGGTCGCCTTCGATGCGATCCACGAGCGGTGCCCCCCGTCCTTCGAGGGTGAACCCGCCGGCAACCCCGAGCGGCTCCCCGCTGCCGACGTAGGCGGCGATCTCCTCCTCGCTCGGGTGGCCGAAGTGCACGACGGTCGAGCTCACCGCGCCGGTTGCCCGGCCGGAGGTGGTGTCGATCAGGTGGTGGCCGCTCAGCAGCGTCCCTCGCCGGCCTCGGCGCGCTCGCCACCACCGCAGCGCCTCGTCGGTGTCGACCGGCTTGCCGAGGACCTCACCGTCGAGGTCGAGCAGCGAGTCGCAGCCGAGGACCAGCGCGCCGGGGCCGCAGCGGCCGGCGACCGCCTCGGCCTTCATCCGGGCGAGCGTCGCGACCGCCTCGCCGGCTCCGGGTGAGCGGACCTCCGACTCGTCGACGCCGCTCACCACCACCTCCGCGCCGATGCCGGCAGCCCGGAGGAGGCGAAGGCGCGCCGGGGACGCCGAGGCGAGGACGAGGTGCCGACCCGCGGTCACTCCTTGGTCGCCACGGCGTTGGGCGTGACGTGCATCCGGGGCTCGAAGCGCTCGGCGGTCACCACCCTCTCCACCCCGGCGCTCGACCGGGCCAGCTCGGCCCGGCAGGAGCGGCACGGCCCGTAGAAGCGCTCCCCCTCGGCCGGGTTGCCGCAGCGGGGGCAGTCGAAGGCTGCGACCCTGCCAGGAGTCCCTTCGGAGGAGGTCGGCGCGCCGGGGTCCAGCAGTTCCATGGCCCCTCCATCAGTTGGTCGTGGTCACCACGGTCACTGTAGGCCGACTCGAGGTCCACCTCGGGAGCCCCGGCTCCTAAGCTCGCTCAACTCGTCCTAGGGTCGAGGTGGTAGAAGAGGTTGAGAAAATCGAGGACGTCGAGGATGCCGAGGAGGTCGAAGTGACGGAGCACACCGAGATGTTGGCTCGCCTGTCGGTGCGGGCCTCGCCCGAGGCCTCCCGGCTGGCCTTGTCGGTGCTCGAGGCCGACATCGCCGGGCGCACCTGGTCGGACCAGGTCGGCCCCTCGCTGTCACAGAAGGACACGGCTCGTCTGCTCGATCGCAGCGAACAAGCCGTGAGCAAGGATCGCCGGCTGCTCAGGGTCCGCCGACGAGACGGCTCGCCGGTCTATCCGATCGTTCAGTTCGAGGGACGAGCGCAGCGCCCGGGGGTAGCGGAGATCATCGAGGTCCTCTCGCCCGCTCTCGGGGCTCCGGCGATCGCTTCGTGGCTCACCGCTCCCAACGACCAGCTCGCTGAGATGCGTCCCATCGAGGCTCTGAGCTGCGGGATGGCCGAGCAGACGACGGCTCTGGCCACCAGGCTCGCCGACCGGCTCTCCCATTGATGGCACTGGGGCCTCCTCCTCCGGCCTTCGAGCTGATCGGTATGCCGGCAATCGACCTATCGGGGCGCCGCGCGCATCGCGTGCACCTGGCATCGAGGTCGTCCCCGTGGTGGTTCTCTTCGGCCAAGGGAGGAGCCGGCGGGAGGTTCGATCTCGAGGCTCCGCTCGGGACCTGCTACCTGGCAGCGGAGGTGTCCGGTTCGGTGATCGAGGCGTTCGCGGGCTTCGGGCGCGGCGCCCTCCCGATCTCCGAGCTGCGGCGGCGGCGGCGTGCAGAGGTGGTGTGCCCGCCCAGGTCGCCGAGAGCGGCAGACCTATGCGACCGGCGCGCCCGAGGGCTCGGGGTGACTGCGGCGCTGTGGGCGGGCGACGACCGGCGGATCACCCAGGCTTGGGCTGCGGCGTTGCGGAGATCTGGGTGGTTGGCCGTCTGGAGCGGCGCCTCCCACGATCCGTCCGGGACCGAGCGCAACATCGCCCTGTTCGACCTGGCCGGCGAGCACGTGCCCTACGACGACACCGTGGGGTGGGCTCACTTCGAGCATCGGCTCGACGACGACCCGGTCGTCACCGGTGCGCTAGCGGGCTACGGGATAGCCGTCATCGCCGACCCTTCGCCCGAAACGGTCCCCCTCGAAGAGAGCGGACTGCTCGACTAGGCGCTTGGCCCGAGGCGAGCCCCGACCTCCGCCGTCGGCCCCCTCGGACCCGGGTCAGATCAGCCCCAGCTCGGCGGCGCAGACCGGCCACTGGCCCCAGCCGGCCTCCGCCTGGAGCTGGATCGCAGCTGCGTTCTGCATCGCGGGGGGCTCGAGGTAGGGCCACCCCGGGTAGCCGAGGCTGGTCCAGGTCTGCTCGCTGAACTGGTAGGCGCCGTAGTAGCCGTTCCCGGTGTCGGCCTGGTAGTTGTCGCCCGACTCGCACATCCGCAGCTCGTACCAGACCCCCCCCGAGCCGTTGCCCGTCGGGGCAACCGTCGTCGGCGGGCTGGTCGTCGGCGGGCTGGTCGTCGGCGGGCTGGTGGTGACCGGCGGGCTGGTCGTCGGCGGGCTGGTGGTGCTCGTCGGGGCGACCGTCGTCGGCGGGCTGGTGGTGCTCGGGGGGCTCGTGGTCGTCGGGCTGGTCGGGGGCGCTGCGACGGTCACCGAGACCGAGGTGGTGCTCGGGGGGTCGGTGGTCGAGGGGACCGCGCTCGTGGTCGGCGTCGGTTGCCGAGGGTCGTTAGCGCTCGATGGCGGGGCGGCGTAAGGACCGGAGGTCTGCGAGCCGACCACTGCGAGCAGCCCACCGTCGACCGGGCCGCCCTGGGTGGCCGGCGCCCGGCGGCGGTCGGCGGCCTCGGCGCTCAGGCGGGCCTCGTAGGCGTCGAGGCTGGCCTGCTCCGATCGGGCGGTCGCGTAGGCGCGGGCGCGTGCCGAAGCTGCGGCGGCGGCATCGCTGCGGGCGGTGGCTCGCTCGGCGCGCACGAGCGACGCAGCCGTCGCGAGCTCGCGCTCGGCGAGCTGGTAGGCGTCGAGGCTGTCGCTCACCGTCCCCGAGGCCACCGACAGGTACTCCTCGCCGACCAGCGCCCCGAGCCCACTGTCGGGGATGTCGGCGAGCTCCCCTGGCGCCTCGCCGGTGTAGCTGTCGAGCGCGACAGCACGAAGCGTCTCGCGGCTGGCCGCCGCGCGCCGCTCCAGTCGGGACAGGTTGACCACTTGCTCGGCGAGCTGGCGGTCGAGCGAGCCGACCTCGGCCGAGGCGGAGGCGAACTCGCTGCTCAGCCGATGGATGCGCTCCGAGCTCGCCTGCAGCGCCGCTTGGAGGTCGGCGAGCGTGGAGCCCCCGGTGGTCGCGGCGGAGCTCGGCGCCGCCGGGAGGAGCACCGATGCCGCCAGCAACAGCGACCCGATCACCGGCGGCGCCCACCTGTGGCCCCGACGAGGGCGGCCCGAGGAGGCACCTCTGCGAGCAGTCAAAACGTCGCGAAGGTACCGGAGCCCCCCCGGTGTGGCAAGCGCCACTCCGGCCTCGGGCCGCCCGGTGCCGGTCGCTCGGGCGGTTGCCGAGCGCCCCCCGGGCGGCGCAAGCTGTCGAGGTGCGCGAACGACTGCCCGCTCCGGCCCCGGCTGAGGGTGCCTCCGGCCAGCGGGACGAGGCGGCGCCGGCCGCCGCGGGCGACCTCCCGCCGAGCGCGACCGGGACCCGTCGGTCGCCCTACCTGGCCTCTCGCCTCCAGGGCCTCGGCACGACGATCTTCGCCGAGATGTCCGCCCTGGCCGCTGCGACCGGCTCGGTCAACCTCGGCCAGGGGTTCCCCGACACCGACGGTCCCGAGGCCGTCTCCGAGGCTGCCGTCCGTGCCATCCGCGAGGGTCGCAACCAGTACCCGCCAGGCGGGGGGGAGCCGGAGCTCCGCCGGGCGGTCGCGGAGCACCGGATGCGCTTCTACGGGCAGAGCTTCGACCCCGGGACCGAGGTGCTCGTGACCGCCGGGGCCACCGAGGCGGTGACCGCGTCGATCCTCGCCCTGTGCGAGACCGGAGACGAGGTGGTCCTGCTCGAGCCGTTCTACGACAGCTACCCGGCGGCGGTCGCCCTCGCCGGCGCACGTCCCCGCCTCGTGCCCTTCCGCCCGCCTCGTTGGCAGCTCGACCTCGACGCGCTCGGCGACGCAGTCAATCCCCGTACCCGGGTGGTGGTCGTCAACTCACCCCACAACCCGACCGGCCGGGTGCTCGACCGGACCGAGCTGTCGGCGATCGCCGAGCTGTGCGTCCGCCACGACCTGCTGGCGATCACCGACGAGGTCTACGAGCACCTGGTCCACGAAGGCCAGCACCTGCCCCTCGCCTCGTTCCCGGGGATGGCCGAGCGGACCCTCACGATCTCGAGCGCCGGCAAGACCTTCTCCTTCACCGGCTGGAAGGTCGGCTGGGCGTGCGGACCGGCGCCGCTCGTCGCCGCGGTGCGCACCGTGGCGCAGTACCTGACCTACGTGAACGCCGCGCCGTTCCAGCCGGCGGTAGCCGCCGGCCTCGGGCTCCCCGGGTCGTTCTTCGCCGGCGTCGCCGCGTCGCTCCGGGAGCGCCGCGACCGCCTGTGCTCCGGCTTGGAGGCGGAGGGCTTCGCGCTGGTCCCTCCCCAGGCCGGCTACTTCGTCCTCGCCGGGCTCCCCGGGTGGGCCGAGGCCGGAGAGCCCGGGCGCCCCGGCGGCTCCGGGGACGCCGCCCGGTTCTGCCGGGAGCTCCCGGGGCGGGTCGGCGTGGTCGCGATCCCGGCCTCGGCGTTCTGCGAGCGGCGCGCCGACCTCGCCGGCTTCGTGCGCTTCGCCTTTTGCAAGCGGCCCGAGGTCCTCGACCTGGCGCTCGAGCGCCTGGCCGGCCTGCGGGCCCCGCTGGCAGCGCCCGGCCCGACCTCGCCGATGGCGCCGTCGGGGAGCGGGCCGTCGACGCCGGGCCTTGCCTCCTAGGAGATCCGAGGAGGCTTCGATGCCGAGGGGAGCACACCACCTGGCCCACTGGGGCGCGTTCGAGGTCCGAGCCGGGGATGTCTCCGGGGAGGCCGTCTCGCTCGCCCCGCACCCCGACGACCCCGAGCCCTCGCCGCTGCTCGCCAACCTCACCGACGGGGCTCGTGGGCAGGCACGGGTGGTCGCCCCGACCGTGCGGCGCAGCTGGTGGGAACAGGGATCGGGCGGGCGGGGCAGACCGGAGCTGCGGGGGGCGGACGACTGGATCGAGATCGACTGGGACCCGCTGCTCGACCGGCTGGCCGACGAGCTGCGGTCCGTCCGCGACCTCCACGGCCCCGAGGCGGTCTACGCCGGCTCCTACGGCTGGGCGAGCGCCGGCCGCTTCCACCACGCCCAGAGCCAGCTCCGGCGCTTCATCGAGCTGTTCGGCGGCGCGACGGTGAGCGTGGGCAGCTACAGCACCGGCGCGGCCGAGGCTCTCCTGCCCCACGTAGTGGGCAACGACGAGGAGGTCTGGCGGGGGGCGACGTCGTGGTCGGTCATCGCCGAGCACACCGAGCTGCTGGTGGCATTCGGTGGGCTGGCCCCCAAGAACTGCGGCGTCGCCCCCGGGGGCGTGACCGTCCACCGGGTCGGGGAGG
Source organism: Actinomycetes bacterium (assembly GCA_021819345.1). Taxonomy (GTDB): domain Bacteria; phylum Actinomycetota; class Acidimicrobiia; order Acidimicrobiales; family Palsa-688; genus JAKAQB01. The sequence goes on from JAKARG010000045.1 coordinate 11,353, forward strand.
CCCTGCGTCGCGGGTCCGAGCGCGGCATGCGCATCGAGTCCTTCAGTCCCCTTCGTGACGACGTTGCTGCCTCCCTCGGTGCGAGCTGGCACCCGCTGCGACCGGGCACCGACGTGGCGGCGATGCTCGGCCTCGCCCATGTCCTGATCAGCGACGGCCTCGCCGACCTCGACTTCTGCGAGCGGTACTGCGTCGGCACCGAGCGGCTGGTCGACTACGTGACCGGCCGCAGCGGCGGGGTCGCGAGGACCCCGGAGTGGGCGGCGGGCATCTGCCAGGTGCCTGCGGGGACGCTGCGGACCCTGGCCCATGCGATGGCCGCTCGTCGGACCCTGCTCAGCACGTCGTGGTCCCTGCAGCGCGCCCGCTACGGCGAGCAGCCGGTGTGGATGTCGATCGCCCTCGCCTGCCTGCTCGGCCAGGTCGGCCTCCCGGGCGGGGGGTTCGGTCACGGGTACTCCTCGATGGCCGACGTCGGCACCGGCAGGGACCTGGTCCGGGTCCCTGCCCTTCCCGGGGCCACCCGCCGTCTCGATTCCTTCATACCGGTCGCCCGGGTGGCCGACATGCTCTTGCACCCAGGCGGCGAGTACGACTTCGACGGCCAGCGCCGGCGCTACCCCCACGTCCGCCTCGTCTACTGGGTGGGCGGCAACCCCTTCCACCACCACCAGGACCTGGGGCGCCTCGCCAGGGCGTGGCGCCAACCCGAGACGGTGGTCGTCCACGAGACCCACTGGACGGCGACCGCCCGGCACTCCGACGTCGTGCTGCCCGCCACGATCACAGATCG
>JAKARG010000046.1 GCA_021819345.1 Actinomycetes bacterium
CTGGTGGTAGCCGTGGTGCCCGAGGCCCGAGACGTTGGGCACCGCCGTGAACCCGGTGGCCCCTGCCTCGGCGAACAGCTCGGTGGCGACCGCGACGTCGTCGCCGCCGACGACCAGCTCCACCTTTACCATCTGCGTAAGCCCCCACGATTCATCCAACTCGACACGCCTCCTCTGCGCTCTCGCTAGCCGGCGACCACTCTCGCCAGGAGCCGCCGGGCAGGCGCAGCTTCCAGCCGTCGGCGGGGTCGTCGCGCTGCGCCAAGGCGACCCAGTCGCCGTCGAAGAGCTCCTGGAGCAGTGGGTTGCGGGCGACGACGGCGTCGAGCAGGCGGCGGGGTGCCTGGACCACGGTGAGCAGCCTCATCGGCTCGTGGTACGGGCGGTCGCCGTCGAAGACCGACTGCAGGGGGAGGCCGGTTCGCAGGTCACCGCCGGCTCCGGAGCAGACACCGATCCCTGCGACGATGTTGTGGGTGGTCTTGTCGCCGGCGGAGAGCACGTCTGGGTCGACGGTGGAGGAGTAGTACTGGGCGCTGATCCAGTGGGCGACGACCATCGGGGCGGTGAGGATCGTCTCGAGCGACGTCCCTTCTGGGTCCACGCCCGGATCGTAGGAGTGGAGGAAGCACCGGCGCTCGAGGTCGACGCCGGCGGTGATCGAGCGGGGACCGACCACCAGGGCAGCGCAGCGGGCCAGGCCCCACTCGGGCTGGACGGCTGCCCAGTCGGCCGACCGGGTCGCAGCATGGCGTACCGGGTCGCGAAGGCTGGCCCCGGGGAGGGATCGGACCCGTTCGCCGGCGAGGGCGCGCCGGGCGTGAGAGAGGTCGCGGGCGAGACGAGCGAGGATCTCGGCGTGGCGGGGGCCGACCGCTCCGGGGTCCGCGACCCTGACCTCGTCGGTGGCGGTGTCGTGCTCCGCGGCGACGAACAGGGTCGTCTCCGGTATGGCGATGCCGCGCTCGGCGAGCATCCGGCGCACGGCCGGCCGGCCGAGGATCGTCGCGGCCGCTCGGGCGCTCGGGCCCCCTCGGCTGCCCCCGCAAGCTCCGCAGTCGAGGGCCGAGGCGTAGGGGTTGTTCTCGGTGGTGCTCCCGTGCCCGCAGAGCAGCACGAGCGGGGCGAAGCCCGCGGTGAGCCCCATGGTGGTGAGGGCGGTCTCGGCCCACAGCGCCTGCTCCTCGTCACCCAGCCCGAGAGCGTTCTCGGCCGACGGTCCGGCCGGCTGTTGGGCCGGCTGGCGGGCGGGTACCTGGGCCGGCTGCTGGCCTGCCCCCTCGGCTGCTGTCCCCTCGCCTGCTGGCCCCTCGGCTGCTGTCCCCTCGGCTGCTGGCCCCTCGCCGGCCGCCCCCTCGCCGGCCGCCCCCTCCCTGGCCGCCCCTTCGCCGGCGGCGATCACGAGTCTTGCCGGGGGGGCGAGCGTCCGGCGCAACCGGGAGCGGAGGGCGCCGTAGGCGCGAGGGGCGACGGTCCGCAGGAGGGTGAGCGGCCCGGCGATCATCCCGCCGGCCTCGGCGAGCACGAACGCCGAGGCCGCCCCTTCCCTGGCGGTCTCGAACGCCTCGCCGAGCGCGGCGAGCTCCTGACGTCCGGTCAGCTCCCGCAGGGCGGCGTCGCGCCCACCGCGGGGTGGGACCTCGGTCAGCTCGGCCGTGGGGCGCACCAGCACCGGGCAGACTGCCACCGCCTCGGCCGAGGCCCAGGCCCGGTAGCTGATCGGCAGGCCGAAGAAGCCTGCGAAGCCGAAGGTCTCGTAGTTTCCCTCGGCCTCCAGGTGGCGCCGCAGGCCCTCCGAACGGGTGTCGATGCAGAAGACCGCCTGCACCTCCGGTGTGCCGGGCGCATCAGGAACAGGGCGCTCCAGTGCGGCGAGCAGCGAGTCCCGGTAGTGGCGCTCGTAGGCCTCCAACCAGACCATCGACGCGTCGGTCGGGGGAAGGCTGGCGATGCGCCGGCGAAGTCCGTCGGGGAGCCCGCCGGGCGCCGGCATGTCCGCCCGACTCGGGCCACTGCCGCCCCGGGTGCTGCCGCCTCGGGTCCCGCCGCCGCCTCGGGTCCCGCCGCCGCCTCGGGTCCCGCCGCCGTCCCGGGTCCCGCCGCCGCCTCGGGTCCCGCCGCCGCCTCGGGTCGGGCCCCCGCCTCGGGTCGGGCCTCCCGTGGCGCCGCCCGACGGGGCGACACAGGGCGCGGCCCCGCGGTACGACCCCTGGAGGTCCGGCTCGGGGGGCTCGGCGGGCGCTCGCAGCGCTCCGCTCGTGGCAAGCTCCGCAACGTAGGCGAGCCGGACGGCGAGGAAGTCCATCAGCTTCAGCGCCGGCCCCGGATGCCCTGGCGCAGCCCAGCGGGAGCGCCACTTGGCGTGCCCCGCCCATCCCGGCATCCGGGCCAGCTCTGTAGCCAGGACGGCTGCATGCCCGGTTGCCGGGATCCCGAGGCGCTCGAGGCAGGAGAGCAGCGCGTCGTCGGGGCGGGCGGGGAGCTCGGAGAGCCTCCGCCTCCCTTGCCTGCCGGCGATCCGGCGGGCTGCGGGGTCCGTGCGTACGGCGTTGCGCCAGGTGCGGTAGAAGCCCTCGTCTGCGCCTGTGCCCGTGCCTACGCCTGTGCCCGGGCCCGCGGCGCCCGGCAGGACGCCGGCGACGAAGCCGGCGCACCACTTCGAGACTTCGCGGTCGATCGCCGCAGCGATGACCCCGTTGCCGCGGATGTGACCAGGCGGCCCGGCGAGCGGACGGAGCCGGTGGTGCCGGGACCGCCTGCCGGGGACTTGCGGTCCTTGCTGGCACGGCTCGTGGTCGTCGAGGGAGGCGGTCAGGTCCGCTGCGGTGACCCGCCCGGAAAGGTAGGCGTCCTCGAACAGCTGCGCCGGCGGCAGCCCCCTGGTCCCGAGGAAGTCTGCGGACACCTCGAGCGCCTGCACGAATCCCAGCTGGCGAAGGTCCCACGAAGGGTTGACGGCGATGAAGGTACCGAGCGGCCAGAGCGGAGGGACGACCCGGGCGGCGTCGTCGACTGCCAGCACGAGCCTGGCCCGCGCAGTTGCGACGTCGCCTGCGGCGAGCGTGGGCTCCTGGTATGCGGAGCTCATCTCGTGGCCCTCCTGAGCATGGGGCTCACCCCGCTGCCCTCCCGGTGAGCGACCCCCGCCGGATCCTCGCGGCCGGCGACAGCCGCCGGATCCTCTCGGCCGGCGACCACCGCCGCACCCTCGCGGCCGGCGACCCCCTCCGGACCCTTGCGGTTGGTGACCACCCGGCGTCGAGGGCCAGCGCCGCCCACCACCACCTGGTCGCCGGCGCCCGGGACAGGCCGGCGGTGAGGAGCCCGGCACCCCCGCCGGCGAGCAGCCACCACGGGTCGAGGTTGCCGCCGCCTGCGGCCGGGATCGACGGCGCGAGCCACCAGCCGAGGGTCGCCAGGACCAAGCCGTAGATGCCGGCGGCGACCACCATCGCCGCTGCGGACAGAGCGCCAGCGCCCCAGGAGGCGGGACGGTGCCTCCACCAGCCCCAGCCCGCCGAGGCGAGGGTGGCCACCACGAACACGAGTAGCACTGGCCCACCTCGGGTGGCGAGCACCCCGGGGAATGCTGCCACGGTGCCGGCGCCGACGGCCGCAGCGCCGAGGGCGGCGAGCGTCCGGCCGAAGGGCGAGCCGCCGGTCGCCGGCGCCGGCGGTCTCGCCCCGGGACGGCGGACGAGAGACCCGGAGCCGAGGAAGAGGGTGGCCTTGTAGAGGCCGTGACCGACGAGGTGCACCACTGCAGCGAGGTAGGCGCCGACGGTGCACTCGGCGACCATGAAGCCCATCTGGCTCATCGTCGAGAACACGAGCGCCCCCTTCACGTCGGCCTTGCGGGACGTAACGGCGGTGGCGAGCCCGGTGGTGGCGACTGCGACCACGAACGCCGTGGCCATCGCCGTGGTCGAGGCTCCCCCCAGGGCGCCGAGGCGGACCAGCAGCACCCCGCCGCCGTTGACCACCCCGGCGTGGAGGAGGGCCGAGACGGGGGTGGGGGCCGAGACCGTTTCCGGCAGCCAGTGCCGGAAGGGACCCTGGGCCGAGCGGCACAGCGCGGCGACCACGACCAACAGCGCGACGACCGTCGCCAGGTCCCCCAGATGGGCTGCGGCAGCGCGGGTGGCGTCGGTCCCGACGAGACCGACATCGCCGGCGCGGGTCCACACGAGCGCGAGCGCGGCGACGAGGGCCGAGTCCCCTACGGCGAAGTGGAGGGCCGTGCGGGTGGCCGCCTGCCAGGCACCCGGCAGGTCGGGCCGGTAGCCCACGGCTGCAACGAAGGCCGCTCCGGCAGCGACCCACGCTCCGACGAGGACGGCGACGCTGCCGGCGGTAGCCACCACCGCAGTGGCTGCGACCACGAGCCCGGTCGCCGCCGCCACCCTCGGGGCGCGAGTGTCCGCCTGGAGGTAGCGGAGCGAGAAGGACTGGACCACCGCCCCGACGCCGCAGCCGAGGCCGAGCAACACGACCGTGAGCGGGTCGGCGTAGAGCAGCGGCACCCCCGGGGGCCCGAGGTGGCCGAGCCCGAACGGGCCACGCCAGGCCACGGTCGCGATCGCACCGGCGGCCGCTACGGCTGACGCCCAGCCGGCAACCGACGCCCTGCGCACGCGCTGAGTTGGTGACCCGCTTCCCAGGGTGGCGAGGGTCCCCGCAACGGGCAGGAGCACCGCTGCCGCCAGGAAAGAACCACCCAGGTCGGTTGCGAGAGAGGTCATCGCAGTCCCGGGTCCCCGACCTCGGCATCTGACACCCTCATATCCTCACCGCATTGCACGAATCATGATTCGTGCATCCTAGATGGAGAAATACGCAGCGTCAACCCGCTAGGATCGGGGTGTGAGCGACTCGGCCGGCCCGCCGGCGGGATCGACCAGGCAGGGGTGGACCTTCCTCACCAACCACGGTCACGTGCTGGTGTGCATCGCCTCCGACCCGGGGATCAGGGGCAGGGAGATCGCCGCCCGGGTAGGGATCACCGAGCGGGCTGCACAGGCGATCGTCGCAGACCTGGTGGGCGAGGGCTACGTCAAGCGCACCCGGGTCGGCCGCCGCAACCACTACGAGATCCACCCGGACCGACCGCTCCGCCACCCCGTCGAGCAGCGCCACAGCGTCGGCGAGCTGCTACGCCTGGTCTCCGAGCTCGAGGTTCCTCAGGCTCAGCCCGAGGGCCCTCCGCCCTGAGGACGTCCTCCGGCGGCGCCTGGAATGCTGGGCAGCGACGGCTCTGGAGTCTGCAACTGCGACAGCGGCTTGGTCTGCGACTGCGACCGCGGACGCGAGGTTGGGGCCGAGGTCGAGCTGGCGCACCAGGTAGCCGCTGAGCCGGATGGGGCCGAGGTCGTCGTGGGCAACCTCTATTCCCGACGGGGAGACCGAGAGCCCGGCGCCGGTCGCCTTCAGGTAGGCCTCCTTGCGGGTCCAGATCTGGAGGCACCGCCGGCTCCTCGCTCCCGGTGGTGCTTCCCGGACGATCCGCTGCTCCGCCGGCGTGAACCACCGGGCGGCGAAGCGGAGCGGGTCGCCTTCGCCGCCTACGACCTCCACGTCGACCCCGACCTCGCCCGACCAGCTGAGCGCGATCACCGCCACGCCGGCCGAGCGCGACCAGCTGAACCGTAGCGGTGCTCCCTCGACCCTGGGCTTGCTGTCGGCTGGCGCAACCAGCGGGACCTCTCGTGGATCTACCCCCAGCTCGCGACCGATGGCGACCCTCGCCCAGCCGTGGCAGGCGGCGAAGCGGGACCGCAACAGGGGCGACTCAAGCGAAGCCGCCCGCCGGCGTTCCCCGTCGTCCAGGGTCGAGGTGAGCCTGTCCAGGTCGGGGGCAGGGAGGTCAAGGTCGACCACGTGGACCACGACCGTCACCGTCTCTGGCCCGGTTCCGGTCGGGTCTCCTGGCGCGGCTCCGCTCAGTCGGCGGTCGTGCGCAGCTGCATACCGAGCGAGCGGAGCTGCTCGGCGGGGCGGTGGTAGCCGCGCTCCAGGTGGTGGACCCCGTGCAGGACCGAGGTCCCGGTGGCCGCCGCGGCTGCGATGACGCTCGAGAAGCCGGCGCGGACGTCGGGGATGTCGACCTCCGCTCCCTGCAGCTTGGAGGTCCCTCGGACGACGGCGGAGTGCAGGTTGCTCGAGTCGTGGAACCGGCAGGCCGGCCCCCCGAGGCAGGTGGAGAACAGCTCGATCTCGCCACCCATCGCCTGCAGGGCGGGTACGTAGACGAACCGGTCCTCGTAGACCGTCTCGTGGAGCACCGACATCCCTTCGGCCTGGGTGAACAGCACCATGAGCGGCGTCTGCCAGTCGGTCATGAACCCGGGGTGGACGTCGGTCTGCACTGCGGCGGCGCGGAGCCCCTCGGGTGCGCAGGCCGTCATCCCCCGGTGGTCGACCTCGACCGCCGCCCCCATGCGCAACAGCGTGGTGATCGCCGTGACCAGGCGGTCCTGGCCGCAGCCCCGCACGGTCACCTCGCCCCCGGTGAGCAGCCCGGCGACGAGGTAGCTGAAAGCCTCGTTGCGGTCCCCCTCGAGGCGGGTCGTGCTGCCCCGCAGCCGCGGCACCCCTTCGATGACGATCTTCCTCTCGGGCGCGAGCTCGATGCGCGCCCCCATCCGCTGCAGGAGCAGGGCGAGCTCGAGCACCTCGGGCTCGGTAGCTGCGTTGCGGATCACGGTCCGACCCTCGGCGAGCGAAGCGGACAGCAGCGCTGCCTCGGTTGCGCCGACGCTCGGGTAGGGCAGCTCGATGATCGCTCCACGCAGGCGGCTGCACCGCGCTGCGATCCCGTCGTCGGTGACCTCGACTTCGGCCCCGAGGGAGCGCAGGAGCTGCACGTGGAAGTTGACCGGGCGTGCCCCGATCCGGTCCCCGCCGACCCTTGGCACCCATGCCTCTCCGGTGAGGTGGAGCAGGGGCCCGAGCAGCAGCACCGGGATCCGATTGAGCCCGCTGAAGCTGAGCGGGACAGCCGACCCGGGCTCCTCGGGAGGGGTGATCGTGATCCGGTCACCCTCACGCTCCACCCCGGCGCCGATGGCCCGGAGGATCGAGGTGGTGATCTCGACGTCGCCGACGTCGGGGACGTTGGAGATGCTGCTCGGCTCGGCCGCGAGGAGTGCCGCCACCATGTGCTTGGTGACCGCGTTCTTCGATCCCCGCACCTCCACTTCGCCCCGCAGCGGTCCGTTCGGCTCGATGACCCAGGCGTCCGTCACGCCGGCGACGCTAGTCCGCGCCGGTCCGCACCCGAGCGGGGCGAGCCCGGCCTCCTTCGGGGCCGGTCCGCTGGCCCGGGCCGAGCTCGCGGTGGCGTTGGGCGGGCCGTTGGCCAGGGCGAGCCCGGCCGGCAGTGGGCTGCGAGCGGGCCGGCCGGCGGTGGGCCCTGGTGGGTCGGGCCGAAGGTGGGCCCTGGTGGGCGGTTGGCCTGCGGTGGCTGACCGCCCTCGTTGCCAAGACTGGGACTGGGTCCCCTAGGGCGCCAAATGTGGTCCCCTACGGGACCCAGTCTTGGCTCGGGAGGGCCGGACCCGGTCCGGAAGGGGGATCGGCCCACGGCCCGCGCCCGCGCACGGCGCCACGCCGGCGCCCGCTTCCTGTCCAGGGGCGCTGGCCCCAAGCCGGGCGCCGGCCCCAAGCCGGGCGCCGGCTCAAAGCACGGCAACCACCGTCGAGGACCCCGTCGCCAGGGAGCCAGCCCGAGCCATCAGCCGGACCGAGCTGGTCCTGTTAGGTCGCTGTACCAGGGACGGTGGAGAGCTGCTCCGATATGGCTTCACGGTCCTCGGGGCTCGGTTCCCGCTCCAGGGCGCCACCGGCGGCGGCGAGGTGGCGGGCGCGTCCCTCCGGATCGCCCGAGACCGCGCACGCCCGGGCCATGCCCTCGTGCGCTGAAGCGAGGCGCCAGCCGTCCCAGCCCTCGCTCTCGGCGAGCGTGAGGCTGGCTCGGGCGAAGCGGAGCGCCAAGTCGCCCATGGCCATCAGGCAGGCGACGTGGGAGATGAGCCAGTCGCCAGTGGCGGTCTCCGACGCCCCGCCGACCTGCCCCCAGTGCCAGCGCGAGGCCATCGCCGACAGGAGCATCGCGACCTCGTCGTCGGCCGAGCGCTCTGCCTTCTCGATCAACCGCCAAGTCTCGTTGAACAGGCCGATCGCGAGCTCCCGGTGAAAGTCGTCGGGAACGGCCGACGGTTGAGCTGTCACTGCTGCGACCGTAGCTCGGCAGGTGGCCTGGCGCTGGCACCGGAGCGTTCCTCGGGGTGGGCCGGGCCACGCGGAATGGTCACTGCGGAGCGAGTGCGTCCGAAACGTCTCCTGCGGTCGTCGCGGACTGCCCCCTTGCGGCGGCGATGTAGAGATCTCCCTTGCGCAGCGGGCTCCTGGCGAAGCCGACGGCGATGGCGGCTACCAGCACCCCGATCGCTGCGTAGACGGTCGTCACGCTGGTAGCGCCGATCGCTGCGGCGCCGGCGATGGAGCCGAGCGGTATCGCCGACCACGCGATCACCCTCGCAACGCTCACTACCCGGCCGAGCAACTCCGGCGGGACGATCGCCTGGCGGAGGGCTCCGGTGTTGATGTTCAGCAGCAGTCCGAAGCCCGACGAGGCTCCCCAGAGCACCAACGCTGCCGGGTAGGAGCGCAGCAGGGCCATCGCAGTGAGGGCGAGCCCGGAGACGACGAGGGCGCCGAGTGCGGTGACTGCGAACGACAGGTGCCGGCGAGCAGGGCCGGCCAGCAGGCTCACGACCACGATCCCGGCCGCCCCGCAAGCGAAGAGGAAGCCGATCTCGGGTCTCGAGGCGTGGAGCGCAGTGCCGGCGAAGAGCACCAGCTGCGCGCTGGCGGTCGCGTACACGAAGTTGACGAGAGCCATCATGAGCGACACTGCTCGCAGCACCGGGTGGTGCCAAACGTAGGCGAGACCTTCCCGCACCTCGGCGAAGAGCTGGCGGAGCACCCTTCCTGCTCTGGCGGGTGGCCCACCCGCAGGGTTGAAGCTACGGTGGATCGTTGCGAGGGTCGCCGCCGAGACGATGAACGAGCCTGCGTCGAAGAAGAGCAGGCGCGAGGCTGGCACGAAGGCCACGAGCGCTCCGGCGAGCGTCGGCCCGAGGATCGGCCCGGCATTGTTCGTCGCCATGATCCGAGCGTTGGCGGTGATCAGTTCGTCCCCGTCGACGAGCGAGGGTATGGCGGCGAGCTCGCCGCAGTCGAAGAGGATCCCGAGGGTCGACTGCACGAAGGTCACGGCGTACACCTGCCAGATGGCCAGATCGCCCAGCAAGGACAGAACGGGTAGCACGGCGATCACCGCTGCCCGGCCGAGGTCGGTGCGCAGCATCATCCGTCGGCGGTCCACCCGGTCGACGACTGCCCCGAGGAGCAAACCGAACAGCAGGTAGGGGAGAAAGCTCGCCGCAGTGGTCACTGCGAGGTCGGCTGCGGAATGGGTCAGCTCGAAGACGAGCAGTGGGAGAGCGAAGGTGGTGAACGAGCTTCCCAGCTGAGAAAGGCCCTGCCCGACGAAGTAGAGCCAGAAGTCCCGACCCAGCCGCCGGGTGCCGCCATCTCCGCTCCGACCACCACGGCTGGGCTCGGAACGGAGCACGAGGACAACGCTAGCGCTGGCGCTACCCGGCACCAGCCCCTGGTGTCGGGCACCAGGGTCGCCCCGGGGCGCGCCGAGGACCGAGGTCAGGTGCCAGCGCTGGCCAGAGCCTCGAAGCGAGCTCCCGGGACCAAAGCCCACACGACGGGCTGCCGCCGAGCGGGCCGCCACCGAGCGGGCTGCCGCCGTAGCCGGCGCGCGGCTCCCGGTCGTCGTCGAGTAGTGCTAGACCCGCCGGCGTGCTCAGCTCCACTCCGGCCCCGCCGGGAACCGTCCGGCGCGCCGGAGCTCCCTCGGGTCCAACCGGTTCGGTTGGCGGCGCCGCCTCGGTCTCTCCGGCCCCTGCGGCGACCTCGATGACCGCAGTGATCGTGCAGGGTCGGGAAGGCACCTCCACCCGGCAGCAGCACCCGAGGGGAGTAGTGCTGCTCGGGACCACCGGCACCGGTTCCGGCAGCCCGGTCGGGTCCACGCCGTTGGTCACCTCGCCCACCTCGCGGGTCGTCCAGCTGGGCCCGCCCAACCGTGCGGGCAACGGGAACCTGACCGACCTGTGGGGGATCGGAGTGGCGTTTCTCGTGATATTCGGGGTGATCGCTGTCGTCCGCCTCATGTTCAAGGGCGCGGGCGTGGTGAGCGAGGGACCTCGGGACGACAAGGCCACACTTCGGCGTGCGAAGGGGGAGCCCGTCGAGAGCCCGAGCGCCCAAGGTCCCCCCGGCTGATCAGGGCGTCACCGGCCCTTGCGGCGCAGCTGGGCGGATCGGCGCGACTAGCCCGAGCGTCTGCGAGCACGCCGGGACGTCGCGTCGGCTCGCATCGCCCGCATCGGGCTGCGGTCCGAGGTCCACGGGGCGACGGGGGCCTCGACCCGCCTGGCGATCTCGAGCAGGACCAGGTCGTAGTTGACCCGCCAGCCGGACCAGGCCCTCCAGGCGAGGTCGCGGTTGCCCACCACCGGGATGCCCGCCGCGGCCAGCTCGTCTACCGCCCGCTCCCATTCGTCGCGGCCGATCGAGATCGGGTCGGTCGGCCGGGGGTCGTCGTCGCAGTCCAGGCCGAGTGAGGTGGCGATGCGGCGCAGAGCGAGGAACCCGGTCCGCATGCAGAGCTGGGCCGACGGGTCGGGACGGTGCTCGACGGCCGAGACCCAAAGGGCGGCCGAGTCGAGTAGGACTCCGGCTGCGGTGATCCAGGACTCCGCCGGCTGCGGCGAGCGGAAGTAGTTGAGGGCGAGGAAGGTGGTGTGGGTCTCCTCGACGTCGGCGAACCATGCCTCCCAGGAGCGCCACAGCTCACCGAGCCGGGCTTCGGCGTCGTCGATGAACCAGTACCGCTTCAGCAGCGTCGTCGCCTGGGGAGGGTCCCCCGCCCTCGCCCGCAGCAGGTTGACCCCTACCTCCCGGCGGGAGAAGGCGGCGTAGATGCTAGGGAGGTAGGTGACGAGCAGGGTGAGCAGCAGCAGCCCGATGCCGGCCTCGCTGTAGGTGAGGACCCCGCTGGTGAGCCCCCTCGGCGCAGTGGTCCCGAGGGTGAACGCCGACGACCCGGACAGCTCGGCTGCGCGGGCGCCGCCCCGTACGCCCTCGGCGAGGTAGATGCAGGTGAAGCCGAGGAGCACGAGCAGGAGCCAGGAGGCGAGGAGGGAGAGCAGCACCACCGGCCCGTAGAGCGCCATGACCCGGTCGCGGGTCCGGTAGCTCGTAGAGCGCCAGACGAGCAGCCGGAACAGTCCGCGGGTGGCGCCGCTCACTGCCATTGCGATCCTGCTCCTGGAGGCGCGCGGCAGGACTGTCGAGCGCACTGCGGAGTCGAGCGAGGCGACCACTGCGGCGGCGCCGATGACGCCGAGGAGGACCCGGACGACGACGGTCAAGGCGAAGGGCTCCCTCTGCGAGCTCCGGTGGGCGGACGGTTGTGGCGCCCGGGTTCGGCGCGCTGGCGGGTTCGGGTCGCGGGCAGTCGGGTTCGGTCGGCGGGGCAGTGGCCCGATCAGGCCACCGAGGCAGCCGCCGGGTCCCAGGCCCTCAGGTCGGCGAGCCGAGGGTCGTTGGAGAACACCTCGGTCACCGGGGCCTGCAAGCCGAGGCGGCGCTGCACCCTCTCGACCTCCAGCTGCTCGTTCCAGAGCACCAGGGTGACCACGAGCCCCTCTCGGCCGGCTCGTGCGGTCCTACCCGATCGGTGGAGGTAGGACTTGTGGTCTTCGGGCGGGTCGAAGTGGACCACCACGTCGATGTCGTCTATGTCGATCCCCCTGGCGGCCACGTCGGTGGCGACGAGGACCGGCAGCCTGCCGGTGGAGAACTGCTTC
>JAKARG010000047.1 GCA_021819345.1 Actinomycetes bacterium
GATCTATCCAGTTCGCCTTGTGGGAGCACGCCACCAACCTCGCCGAGGCAGCAGCCCAGCAGGGCCTGTCGGTCGCCCGCCTCCAAGGTGAGACCGCTCAGGCCGGCACCGCAGAGACCCAGAGTGTGCTCACCCAGCTCGCCGGCGGCGTGCTCGCCGGCCCGCAGGTGACCGCCACGCGCACCGCCGCCACCACGACGGTCGTGGTCAGCGGGCGCGCCGAGAGCGTGATCGGGATCTTCTCCCTTCCGGTGCGGGCCACCGCCGCTGGGCCGACCGAGCCTCCGGCGCCCAACGCCCAAGGAGCCGGGCCGTGACCGGGCGCAGCGCAGCACCGCCGACAGCCATGAAGAACAGCACGAGCCGTAGCGCGGCGGGTGTCGGACGCGCCCTTCGAGACGAGCGGGGTGCGGTCGCAACCGAGCTGGTCCTGCTCACCCCGCTGTTGATCCTCATCCTGCTCTTTGTCGTCGCCCTCGGCCGCCTGGCCGGGGCACGTATCAACGTCGACGGGGCGGCAGCCCAGGCCGCGCGCGCCGCCTCCATCGCCACCACGCCGGGGGGAGCCACCGCAGCCGCCCAGCAGAGCGCGGCCGCGGCGCTCGGCTCGGACCACGTCACCTGCGCCACCCTCCAGGTCGCGACGGACACCGCCCGCTTCGCCCCCGGCGGCTCGGTCACGGTAACCGTCACCTGCGCCGTCGCGCTCAGCGACCTGAGCGGACTGCGCCTGCCCGTCACCGAGAGCGTCTCGTCGACCGCCGCCTCGGTCGTCGACACCTACCGCTCGGTCCCCGGCCCATGACCGGACCGCTGCGCTGCCGCCTCGGCGACGAGGAGGGGATGGTCACCGCCTTCGTCGTCATCTTCACCCTGGCGCTCTTGGCCATGGTCGGCCTCGTCCTCGACGGCGGCCTCGCGCTCGCGGCCAAGGTCCATGCCATCGACGACGCCCAGGCCGCCGCGCGCGCCGGCGCCCAGGCGATCGACATCCCCCTCTACCGCTCGACCGGCACGATCACCCTCGATCCCGCCCAGGCCGTCGCCGACGCGCAGGGCTTCCTCGCCGCGGCCGGCGAGCACGGCACCGTCACCGTCGCCGGTGAGACCGTCGCGGTCACCGTCACGATCACCCAGCCCACCCAGATCCTCTCGGTCGTCGGTGTCGACCAGCTGACGGTGACCGGGACCGGTAGCGCGACCGCACAGCAAGGACCCTGACATGGCCCGGCTCGCACACCTCGCCAAAGGCATCGCCGCCCTCGTCGTCCTCGCCGCCCTCGTCGCCGGCATCCCCTGGGCGCTGTGGCACTACATCGGCTGGCCCCTCCCGCACCACGTCCCCTCGACGGCCCAGATCGGCCGGGCCCTCGACTCCCACGGCATCGCCGGGCGGACCCTCGTCGACGTCCTGACGGTCGTGGTGTGGGTCACCTGGGCGGTGCTCGTCGCCTCGGTCGCCGCCGAGATCCCCGCCGCGCTCTCCGGCCGGCGAGCCCGGCGCCTCCCGGTCGCCGGTGTCTTCCAGCCACTCACGGGGCGCCTCGTCGCGGCCGTCGTGGTCGCCGCCCTCGCGCTCGCACCCCGGCCCGCCCACAGCCAACCGGTCGGTTCGCCGGGAACAGGCCTCGTAGCCTTGCGCCGCCCGGTCGCCGCCCTGGTCCTCACGGGCAACAGTCGGCCGACCAAGCTCCACGCGCCGCCCACGGCGCCACCTGGGGCCGACACGTCGCCAATAGGCGCCCCTGTGGCCCCGCCACTGGCGGCCGGCCCTTCGGGCCCGGCGCCCCACGCATCGCCTGGCACCCAGGTGGCCGACCAGATGCGCACCTACGTCGTCGGGCGCGGCGACACGCTGTGGGGCATCGCCGAACGCGAGCTCGGCGACCCGCTGCGCTGGTCGGAGATCTACGCGCTCAACGAAGGGCGCCCCCAGCCCGGCGGCGCCACCCTCACCGACCCGCACTGGATCGACCCCGGATGGACCCTGCTCCTCCCGACAGCGGCGGCGACAGTGATTCCGCCGACAGCGGCGCCATCGCCGCCCCCCTCGTCCCCGTCTCCCTCGCCGTCCTCGCCGGTGGAGCCGAGTCCCGGGCGGGCCAGCGCGCCTGCCACAAATCGGCCGACCACCGCCGGTCCGCCAAGCCGTGTCGTTGCGCCGGCAACGCCACCGCCCGTGGAGCTGCCGGCCCGCACGGTGCCGGATCGGACTGGACACCCACTGGTCCCAGCGCAGGTGAACGGCACCGCACCGCATCCGGCGGATCGCAGCGCCGGCCCGGTTCGGCTCCCCTCGGGGTCTGTGGTCGGAGGTTCGTTCGTGGCCGGGGTGCTCTCGGCGGTCGCGCTCGGCCGGCTGCGCCGCCGCCACGCCTACCGCTACCGGCCGCCCGAGCCCGGCCGCCACCTCGGTCCCGACCCGTTGCGGCCCACGCTCCGCCGCCTGGCATCGGCCCGCTGCCGGGACGTCGACCCCGGTGACGTTCCGGTCGGTGACGCCGAGGAGTCCGCCGTGCCGGTGATGGCGCCGCCGCCGGGCGTCTCGTTGCTGGCCGACGACGATCCCGAGCACCGGGAACGCCCCGACCTGGTCGAGGTGGGCACCCGGGACGGCCACCCGGTCGTGATGGCGCTGAGCGAGCTGGGCGGGGTGACCCTCGCCGGCTCCCATGCCTCCCAGGTGGCGGCGGCCTGGGTCGCTTCGCTCATGGTGCGGGCAGGACCCCGGGCAGCCGAGGTGGTCATGACCCGGCCTGCCCTCGATGAGCTGTTCGGACTGGGGGCCCTCCCCGGCCCGGTACCCGGCCTGCGAGTCGTCGATCGCGCGGAGGCCGTGCTCGCGTCCCTGGAGCGCATGGTGCTGTCCCGCACCCGCCAGCTGATCGAGGACGATGTCCCCGACGTCGTCGCCTACCGTCAGGCCAACCCGTGGGAGCCGGTGCCGATGGTCCTTGCTGTGATCGACGAGGTGCCCGGCGCCGACGCCGGCCGGTGGGCGGCGACGGTGGCCGCCGGGCCGCGACTGGGGTTCGCCGTGTTCACCTGTGATCCGCACGCCGCGATGCCGGCGCGTCTGGTGATGGGCGCGGACCGGGTGGTGAGCACGGCGGTACCCGACGAGCTGGCCGCTCGCCTCATCGGCGCGGAGCTGTTCGGTCTCCGCGCCGATGAGGCGGCCGACGTGGTGGCCACCCTGGCCGAGACCGAAGAACGCCCCGACAGCACCGACGACGACACCATCGCCGGCACCACCGCGTCCGAGGTGACCGCGTGGCCGCTGCCCGTCTCGTGGCTCGATGACGCGCCTATCGAAGCCTCCACGCCGCTGCGCGACGTGCCGGCCAGCGATGCCCTGCCGATTGAGCCACCCGAACCCCCGACCCCGCCGGAGACGGCGCCGGTCAGGGTCACCGTGTTCGGTCCCTACGAGATCGCCGTCGATGGCGAGGTGGTCTCCAAGGGGCTGCGTAGCGTGGCCAAGGAGCTGCTGGCCTGGCTGTGCCTGCGCCCCGAAGGGGCGAGCGTCGAGGCGGCGGTCGAGGCCCTGTGGCCCGACACCGAGCGCAGCCAGGTCCACAAGCAGTTCTGGCAGGCGGCCACCAACCTGCGTACCCGGCTCGGGACGGCGGACGACCCCGACACCAAGGTGCTGGTCCAATCGGGCGACGTCTACCGCCTCGACCCCGCTGCGCTGGTCTGCGACCTGTGGGTGTTCCAGGATGCCCTTGGTGTGGCGGCACGGGCCGAGGACGACCGGGTCGCCCGGGCGGCCCTGCGCCGGGCCGTCGACGCCTACCGGGGCGAGCTGCTGGCCGGGATCGACTACCTCTGGGTGGAGCCCGTCCGCCAGGACCTCCACCGCCGGGCCCTCGACGCCCACCTGCGCCTGGCCGACCTCGAGGACCGCCTGGGCAATCCCGACGCGGCCGACGCCACCTTGCACAGGGCCATCGACATCAACCGCTACGCCGAGGAGCCCTACCGCAGGCTCATGGTCCTCCAGGCCGAACGGGGCCGTCTCGACGCCATCGCCCACACCTGGCGGCTCCTCCAGGACCGCCTGGACGAGATCGACGTCGACCCCGAGCCCGCCACCGTGCGCCTCCACCACTCGCTCACCGCCCCCGAGGAGTCCCCGACCGAACGTGCTCGGCGCGCCCGGCTGCCCTTATGACCCTCGCCGAGCTTGCAGCCCGCCTTGGTGCCGGCCGCCAACGCGCCGCCGCAGCTGCGGCCGTGCCGGCGGTCGAGGCCGTCCTCGTCTGGCGGATCGGCTGGTCGGCGGCGCTGGCCGCCTTCATGTACCTGGGGGCGCTCGGGGTGGTCGCCTCGGTCATCGACCTGCGCACCCACCGCCTCCCCCACCGGATCGTCCTGCCGTCCTATCCGGTGGTCGTTGCGCTCCTGGCGCTGGCCGCGGGCATGGAGGGGCGCTGGTGGCCGCTCGGGCGCGCCGCGTTCGCCATGGCGTTGGTGGCGGGCTTGTACCTCGTCCTCGGGCTCGCCTTTGAACACGGCCTCGGCCTCGGCGACGCCAAGCTCGCCGGCCTGGTAGCGCTCGGGCTCGGCTGGTTGGGCTGGCCGGTGCTCACCACCGGCGTGCTCGCCGGTTGGGCCCTGGCCGCCCTGGCGCTGCTCGCCCGCCACGCCGCCAGGACGGCCGCACGCGGTCGCCCGATCGCCCTCGGACCCTGGCTCTGCCTCGGTGCGCTGGTGGCGATCGGGCTGCGGTAGGGGGCCATCCCGGTGTCGGGCTCAACTGGCCGACTCCTTGAGATCGTGGCGTCCATGAGGTCGCTCGTCTGGAACGGCACGATGAACAGGAGGCGCGGCGATGACAGCGAACGCACAAGAGGACTGGCCGTGGGCACGTTGGATCTCAATACAGCTGGAAGTCAGCCATGGCGCCAGCTGGGTCAAGAAGCGTGCCGGAGATCTCTCAGCCTCGCGTGGGCAGCGTCCGGGCCACCGTCTTTGTAGGGCTCGTCCCACTCGACTACGTCAGTGGCCCGAACGGGGTCGCCGTCATCGCGAGCCAGCACCAACACACAGTCTCGATCAGTTGCTCGACCCTTGGTGTCGCCCCAGATGCGACTGACCTTGTTCTGAACCGCCAAGTGGTCCTCTATAAGGTCAAGCAGTCGGAGGCCGCTTTCATCGCCCACGTCATCCCAGAGCTGACGAGCAAGTGGCAGCGGTGCCTCGCCCGGGTTCGCTACGTCGCCGATCACCAGCACCGCGACGCCATCTTTATGGAGGACTCGTCGCATGCCCTTCAGCATGCGGACAAAGAATGTCCGATAGGAGTTGTAGGTATGCTGGTGGTCAAGAGCCGCATCAAGCGATCTGCGACCGGCACCACGTTGACGACCGACCTCCTCGATCCCGAGCCACCACAGCCGAATCCAGTTGGCGGTCCCGTAGTTGACGACCCGCAAGTATGGCGGTGACGTGATCAAGAGGTCGACCGTTCCGGGTTTGATGATCTTCCCCGCCAACAGCGACGAAGCATCCTCTTTGAAGGACTGGCCCGACGGTCCTTCAAAGGAATCCAAATAGAGACGAGCCAGCTTGTCCCTCACGCACTCAAATACATCCTGATCCGGTGCGTTGAGCTTGTTGTCCCGGATGAAGTTCTTCACGTAGGTGGGAGACATGCTGAAGGTGTTTGGCATGCTGATGCTCAGACACCGTGACGTGCCATCACGGCGATGCGATCCGTGAAGGATGCCGGCGAGTGCGCCGGCCAGCATCAGCTCCTCCGGTGACCAGTCGACAATCTCCCGACGAAGTAGTCGATCGCGCAGGAAGGTGATCTGTCGCAAGGTGTTCGGATGGAACAGCATGCGGATGTCGGGCGGCACATCGGGTTCCGGCTGCCCATGACTTTGGTAGTGCCGTTCGATCTCTGACACAAACCTGTTCATTGCGACCCAGCTCGGCGGATCGGCCTTCGCCCGGGTCAGCACGTAAGCCAGCGGGTTCAAGTCGTTACTGAGTGACCGGCGACCCTCGACCCGAGCCTGGAGGGGAACGGTACCACGGCCGCTGAACGGATCGAGGACGAGGCCTCCCGGCTTGGAAAACTGTTGGATGAAATAGTGCACGAGCTTTGCCGGGAACATCCCGTGGTAGGAGCACATCGTGTGCATCGAGTGTCCCCACCGAGGGCTGACGCCGTGCCACAACGGGCCTAAGTTGGTCGTGCCACCGTCCACGGAATCCCGCTCGGGCTCGTCGAAGAAGGCGTCCTCGAACCAGTCCATTTGGGTGCTCATTGGAGGTATTCCCGCAGCGAACGGGCCGCACTGCGCAGCACCGGGTCTGGCGATCGGGCCACGCGTGAGAGGTTGCGCAAGGCTTCAGTGGCATCCTGGATGGTACGCGGTTTGTGCTGCTTGGCCCGGCGTAGACCCAGGTCGCGCTTAACCGTTCGGACCTCCTCGCCCTCGCGGTAGTATTCCGGCGGCAAGGAGTTCGTGACGGCCTCAACGAATTTGATCGGAAAGCGAATGGGCTCACCGCGACGAGCACGGACGACGCGCTCCTCAATCCACGTCTCTGCCGGGACACCCTCGGAGAATCTGTTCTCCAGTACGTAACGCAGACCACCGGCCGTCAGACGCAGCCAGGCGTACGGGTTGGAGGCGGGGATGACGTCAACGTCCATAAGCTCGACTATCCGGGCAAATAGACCATCACGCTGCAGTAATCGCCACAGGCCGGTGTAGTTACGCAGGGTTGGCGGCGACACGCCAATGTAACGGGCAATGTCGATCTTGCGGATGTGCTCAGTCTGATGAAGGTGTTCGACCAATGCCGCCAACTGGCTTGGTAACAGGTCTTGATAGATATCCGTTTGGTAGCGAAGTTCGTAGCGCCGTTCGAAATCGACGACGTATACCGGCACCGTACGAAACGCTGCGGCGTCAGCCTCACGAATGGCGTCGATGGCCCGTACTCGCATCATGCCGTCGACCACCAGGTACTTCCCCCGCGGCAGGGGTGCGACTTTGATCGGCTCAGCCAGGCCGATCTCTTCGATCGAGGCCTGGAGTCGTTCTTCGAATTGCTTGGCCCGACCTGATCGACTGAGGTCTGAGCTGACCACCAGCTTGCGGGGGTCTACCTCCAGCAGCTTCATCGCGAAGCCACCTGGGTCTCGGGCGCAGCGGTCAGGCGCATCGGAAGGGCCAGAGCCAACTGCCGCAGTCGTTCGTTGGTCGAGCCGGGCGGCAGGGACTCCAAGGTCTCACAGGCCCACTTGAGCAAACGCAACCGTTGCGCTTGGAATTCGCTGCCCAGGTTGAAGAGGTTCCGCCAACCGAGGGCTACGAATAGGGCTTCCATCTCCTTGGTGCGAACGGAGTGCGTTCCCACCGTCCTAATAACCTCGGCCCGATCCTCGGAGGGGACATGACGGGCGATGACGGCGTGCAGCGCGAGGTTGACGTTGCCGGCCCGTAGCGCTGCGACCTCGCCGGAGCTCGCACCGTCAAGTTGGGCTTCGAGGCGTCGCACAGTGACAGCGGTGACCCCGAAACGCGTGGCCACCTCCGTCGTTTCCTCACCCGCCCGCCGGGCGTGGGCGATCAGGAGAGCCCGGTCTATTGGTCGCATCCGAAGGCGGGCGACGTTCTCGACCAGAAACTGCTGAACCTTTTCACTCTCGGCAAACTGGTCGCTGACGATCACAGCCGGAATCTTGTCGATGCCCAGCAGCCGGCAGGCCAAGGTTCGTCCCTGACCCTTGATCAGCAGGTAGTCACCGGAGCGGTCCGGGGCACGACGGACGGTAATCGGAGTGAGGACCCCGAACTGCTCGATCGACCGACAGAGCTCTCGGTGACCGTCGCGGTCACGCTTCCGACCGAGGCCCTCCTCGGGACGGATGCGGTCGACTGGCACCTGCTGGAGCCGGAATGGGCGGGGCTTGGGAATCGGTGTAGCTGCGCTCATCTCAGTCCGTCCGCCCTGGTGGTGGGTCCTCTTCCATGTCCTCCTGCTCCGAGAGTAACATCCTTGTGATTCTGCCAGACCCGGCACCGGGCCGGTGGGAACGCCCTGTGAGGTTGGCGCTCCGGCTGCGCGAACCGCAAGGCCGCGAGTGGAACCCAAACATATGTTCGCAAGGATACGGCGGGGGTGTGACACCCTGGTGGCCGAGTCGGCCCGCTGGTGGGCGGGATCATCGGGGACGGTTGGCTCTGCGGTCGACGCCAGCCAAGCTGAGAGGATTACCTCGGCGGTGTCCTTCACTCGCGCCGGATGCAGATGCCTACTAGCTGGTGCACATCCTTAGCGGGCCAACCGGGCTCGCTCAATTGAGAGGAGCAAGCAACATGGAAACGACCACCGTCCCCGAAGGCCTGCAAGCGCAGCGCCAGTACATCGAAAAGCTGGAGTCCGAACACTTCGGCTGGGACATCCTCGTCGGCGACGCCTTCGTGCGCGGCATGCGGGACATCGGCTACAAGAGCACGTCCTTCGCCATGGCCGAGCTCATCGACAATGCCATTCAGGCGGCGGCGTCACGAGTGGACATCGTCTTCGGCTTCGATGGCGGCGCCAAGCCGACCAAGATCGCCATCATCGACAACGGTCACGGTATGGAGGCGAAGATGGTGCGCGCCTCCCTGATCTGGGGAGCCGGCACGCGGGCGGAGAACCGCGAGGGCTTCGGCAAGTACGGCTATGGACTGCCAAGCGCCTCGGTCAGCCAGTGTCACCGGGTCAGCGTCTTCTCGAAGATCCCGGGTGGCGAGTGGCACCGCGCCTACCTGGACATCGACGAGATCAAGGATGGCAAGTGGAGCAAAGGCAACCGGATCGAGATGCCGGCGGCCGCGCCCATGGACCCGCCGGATTTCGTCCTTCAGCACCTGGAAGAGCGCGGGCGGTCAGGTGACCACGGCACCGTCGTCGTTTGGGAGGGACTGGATCGGGTTAATCCCAAGCTTCGCCAAGAGCTCCGGAATTCCCTGGTCACCAATCTCGGCGTCATCTATCGGAATTACCTGGTGGCCACGCCAATCACCGTTGACTGCGTCGACGTGCAACCCTGCGACCCGTTGTTCCTGACCGAGGGCTTCCGCTACTACGACCTCGATGAGGACCGGGCCGTCGAGCTGCCGCCGGCCACTGTGGAGGTAAAGGACAAGGGCACCGGACAGGTCATCGGCCGGATGCGGGTGCGTTACGCTCGGATGCCGGCGACGTTCTTTCGGAAGCCCGAGTTCAAGCACACCAATCGTCCCGGTAAGGGTGGCACCAACGAGCGCCTGGACATCGCCGATGCCAACAACGGCATCATCTTCCTGCGCAACGGCCGGCAGATTGATGTCATCCGACCGCCCCGGTCGATGCGCAGCATCAACGCCACCACCGACCGCTTCTGGGCCGTCGAGGTCAACTTTGACGCCACGCTCGATGAGTTGTTCTCCATCACGACCTCGAAGCAGCAGGTGCGGCCGGACGACAGCGTGTGGGACATGCTCAAAGACAAGGCCAAGCTGTTCGACGTCATCGGCGAGATGTTCACCACCTATAAGAAGGACGCCAGCAAGATCGCGACCAAGGCCGAGCAGGCCAAGGAGGGCAAGCGGGCGTCGGTGGAGGCCATTGAGGGAGCGGCCAAGTTCCGGACGACCAAGACCCCCGATGAGACGCCAGAGCGCCAACAGGAGGCTGAGGCCAATCTCGAACAGGAGGCCCGGAAGCGAGCCGGTAAGGCCGGAGTCAAGCCTGAGGCCATCGAGCGCGAGCTGGTAGCCGAGCGCGAGGGTCGCACCCATGAGGTCGAGACCGAAGATATGCCGGGGGCTCCCTTCATGCGCTGTGTCCAGGAAGGTGGCACCAGGGTCCTGTACCTCAACATCGCCCACCCCTTCTACACCGAGCTGTACGCCGGACCGAGCGCCACGCCGCGGCTCCGGGCCGGGTTGGAGGTGCTGCTGTGGACGCTTGGCAACTCCGAGGCTGATGCCGACCCGGAATCCGAGCGGCGACGCTTCTATGAGCGGGAACGGGTCAGCGTGTGGTCTCCCCAGCTGGCCGACGCCCTGCAGGTACTGAAGGGCGTCTCGGTGATGGAGTCAGAAGTGGAGGAGGCCGAGGCGGGTTCGGCCGCCTGATTGTTTAGCGAAGTGAGCCCGGCCGGCAGCTCCAGCTGCCTGGCCGGGTGCTACGCTGCTTGTGACAATTGAATATCGAGGGGTTCGTCCCTCCGCCTGGGCAATGGTCCTGGGCCAACCGACGAGACGAGCCGACCGCTTTGTGACCCATCCGTGGGTGCCCCTCCTGGACACAGGGAGGAGGCCCTTCAGATGGGTCGTTCTAGTTTGGGGCTGGGGGATCGCCAGCTCGATGAATTGGTCAGTGAAGCCCAGCGTGATCCCCACGGTGACTCCCCCGCTATGCGTGAGATCGTCCGGCGCTTCGACCTCCTGGCGGTGAAGATCGCCTCCGGGATGACGGCCGACCCGTACTTGCGCGACGAGCTGGCCAACAGCGCCCGGGTGGGATTGATCGCCGCCGTGCGGCGTCACGACACCAGTCGAGCCGGCTTCCCTGCCTACGCCCGGAGGTTCATGCGCGGGGCGGCGTTGCGGGCATGGAAGCGGTCGCGGTCATGGGGACGTGGTGGTAGCGACATCACGGTGACGGTCACCGATTTCACGGACCCGACCTCCGAACCCCTGGTGCCCCGAGTAAACCCCCTCGCTGAGGACTCGCCCTGGGGTGATAGCTCCACGGCCACGGCCATCGCCGCCCTCAGCCCAACACAGCAGAAGCTCCTCTTCTGCCGCTACGCCGACGACCGGTCGCTCGCCGAGATTGGTGCGCAGACCGGGACCACTGTCTCTGCGGTACGCCAGCGCCTGGATACCGCTCACCGGGCGGTCGCTCGTCAGCTGGTGGCGGCATGAGCGGCGTACAGGGAACTCTGGTAAGCAAACGCAGCACGAGCGAGCGTGAGGGGCGATGACCACCGACGAGCAGGTGTTGGCCGAGCGGTTGTGGACAGCCCGGACGGCGACCGATGCCGCCTGGATTCTCGAGGCAGCGGCTTCTATGTATGACCCGATCGAGACCACGCCGGTGGGTGGGCGGCCAAACAACAGCGGCATCATTCGGGTCTCTTCCGACCCGATGTTGGCGTTGGTGGAGCGCGTCACCAATGCCATCGATGCCTGTCTGGAGCTGAAGGCCAAGCTGGTGGGTGGGTCGGTTGGCAGCCCGCGAGATGGAGCTCGACAGTGGTTCAAGGTGCCGGATGCCGGGCTGGTGGCGATGAGCGATGCCGAGCGACGCGACTTGGCGCAGAACATCACGGTGGTTGTGGAGGAGTCGGGCGAGCCAAAGCGCCCTTCTATCTCGATCACCGATCGAGGGACCGGACTGCATCCTGAGGAGTTCGCCGGCACGATCCTGTCGTTGAACGCCAACAACAAGGTCCAGGCGCCCTACACCATGGGCACCTATGGGCAGGGCGGTTCGGCAACGCTCGGCTTCGCCCACTCCACGATCTTCATCTCGCGCTGTCATCCCGACCAGCTCGACGGCCGAACCGACTTGGTGGGGTGGACGCTGGCCACCGAATACTTCGACGAGGGCACTATGAAGGTGCCGAGCTACGTCTTCTACCAGCCGACCGGCGGCAACGGCGTGTTCAGCCTCGAATCGGCACTGTTCCCGCAGCTCGAACACGGCACCCGGGTGATTCATATCGCCTATGACGCCCAGCGTGGGGCCACGGCCTACACCACGGGGGCCTGGCAGATCCTCAATGCCACTCTGTTTGATCCGGTCCTGCCGTTCATCCTCGGTGGCAACCGTGAGGGCACCGACCCCGAGTGGAAGGCCA
>JAKARG010000048.1 GCA_021819345.1 Actinomycetes bacterium
CAGTACCCGGCCACGTCGGCCCAGTAGACGAAGTGCACGCCGGCGCCGGCGAGGAGCAGCCCGCCGGCAGCGGGACCCACTACCGAGCCGAACTGGTACAAGGCCTGGAACATCGCCGCCGCGGTCGGGACGTCGGCGAGGCCGACGAGGCGGGGGACCATGGCGCTGCGGGCGGGGCTCGCGAACCCGGCGAGGCCGGCAGTGACGGCCGGGGCGACGAAGAGGGGCCAAAGAGCCGGTCCGAGATCGGCGTTCACCGCCAGGCCGGCGCTGGAGCCGGCCATCGCCAAGCCGACCACGACCAGCAGACGGCGGCGGTCGACTGCGTCGATCACCGACCCGCCGTAGAGAGAGCAGGCCAGGAGCGGGACCAGCTGGGCGAGCGACACCAAGCCGACGTCGAGCGAGGAGTGGGTGATGCGAAAGACCTGGTAAGGCACGGCAACCGCGGTCAGCTGGGTCCCGAGCGTGGAGAGCAGCTGACCGCCGACGATCAAGCGGAAGTCCCGGGAGCGCCGCAGCGGGGCGAGGTCGATCATCACCCGCCGGCCGGCCACGGCGGCGCAGCCTAGAGGCGGGCCCGGTGGACCCCGACTGGAGCGGGCCCGGTGGACCCCGGCTGGATCGGGCCCGGCTGGAGCGGGCCCGACTGGAGCGGGCCCGACTGGCAACCTCCGGATCGGTGAGACCGACGGAGAGGAAAGCGCAGGCGCCCCCAAGAGGACAGCGATGCACCCCAGCTGGCGAAGGCCGGGGTGGACGCTAGCTTGCAGGGCATGTCGCGTGCAGTGGTGCTCGGAGGAGGCGGTCCGGTCGGCGTCGGCTGGGAGTCAGGGCTGCTCGTCGGCCTGGCGGCCCAGGGCGTCGAGCTGCGGTTGGCCGACCTGGTGCTCGGGACCTCGGCCGGCTCGATCGTCGGCGCCGAGCTGACCCTCGGCTGGGACCTGGAAGCCTCCCTGGCCCTTCTCGACACCGCCTGGCCGGAGGCCGAAGCCGAGCCGGCGGCACCTCAGGGGATCGAGCTGCTCATGGCCGAGCTGGCCCGCGCTGCGCTCGGCGCCCCATCGCCCTTGGAGCTGCGCCGCAACCTCGGCAGGATCGCCCTCGAGGCCCACACGGTCAGCGAGGCCTCCTACCTGGGGCTGTTCGCCGGCGTCGAGGACCAGGCGTGGCCTGCGGGCTTCCGGTGCACCGCAGTCGACGTAGCAACTGGCGAGGCCGTCGTCTGGGAGGCGACCTCGGGCGTCCCGCTGAACCTCGCCGTGGCGTCGAGCTGCAGCGTTCCGGGGATCTTCCCGCCGGTGACCATCGACGGCCGGCGCTACATGGACGGGGGCATGAAGACCGCGCTCAACGCCGACCTGGCCGCCGGGCACGAGCGGGTCGTCGCCTTCTCCTGCTTCGCGCTGGAGCTCCCCGAGGGGGTCTCGGACCCGGTCGCCGAGATGGTCAATGCGGCGGTCGACGCCGAGCTGCAGGCCGTGCGCTCGAGCGGGTCACGGCTGGAGGTGGTTGCCCCGGGCCCGGAGATGCTCGAGCTGTCGGGTTGGGGCCTGCGGCTCATGGACCAGGGTCTGGCCCGGGAAGCCTTCGAAGTGGGCAAGCGCCAGGCCGCCGAGGAGGCCGAGCGGGTCGCCGCCACCTGGGGGACCTGAGACTGCACAGCCGGTCGGCACCCGGCCTCGCCGCGACGCTCACCGGGTGGGGCGCCTCTCGAGGGAGCCACGGAGCCAGGGAGGAGGCTGGTCCGCTCGGAGCTCCCCGGGCGGTGCTCAGGACCCAGGGCGCGCCAGCCAGCCGTTGCGCAGCAGCCCGAGCAGTGCCGCAGTCACCTCGGCGGGCGCCACGCTGCCGGCGACCAGGCGCCGGCGGGCCGCCCCGAGCAGCCCGAGCAGCAAGTCGGCGGCTAGGCCCGGATCGACCCGCTCAGGGACCCCTGCGTCGGCTTGCGCCTCGCCGATCGTGAGGGCGATGAGCTCTCGCAGTGGCGCCATCCGCCGCTCGACCTCCGCCCTCACCGCCGGGGCCACCGCCTCGGACTCGAAGTGCTCGGCGGACAGACGGTGGTGCTGGCTCGAGAAGGTCAGCACCTGCGAGTCGACGAGCAGTGCCAGGCGCTCGAAGGGATCCGAGACCCGCCGGGCATCGGCGAGCATCGCGTCGAGCGAGCGCTCCATCTCCCTGCCCACCCACGCAGCCAGCACGGCGTCGACGTCGGGAAAATAATGGTAGAGCGTGGCGCGCGACATGCCGGCGCGAGCCGCGAGCGACGACATCGTGAGCACTGCCATCCCCTTGTCCTCGAGCAGCTCCAGGGCCACCTCGAGGATCCGCTCCCGCTGCGCCGCGCGGTGCTCGTCGAGCACCCCCGACCAGCGCCCGGCAGCTTCGCTGCGCTCGGCGGCGGCCCGGCCGCTGCCCGCTGGGGGGGCAGTTCCGTCCCCATCGGTCCCGGAGGGATCGGGGGCGCCGCCAGGCGGCTCGGGCGCACCGCCGGAGGGGCCGACGGGCCCTTCGCGGGACCGTGGGGGAGACCCCCGGCGACCACCGCCACCGGGGCCGGGCACCCGAGAGGGCGTCGGAGCATCCTTTCCCGACACTTGGAGGGGACCCTTTACAGGTTGTCGTGAGTTCGACGTAGTGTGTTGAGCCATGACGCTTCCGTCGCCAAGCTATCCCGGCTCCAACCCTGCCCGGCGGGCGGTCGACCTGGCGGTCGCCTTGGTCACCGGTAGGCGCACCAAGTGGCTCGTGCTCGTCGTGGCGATCGTCCTCGTCGGCATCGCCGGACCGCTCGCCGGCAAGCTCACCCCCCTGGAGAACAACTCCCCGACGAGCTTCCTCCCCTCTGGAGCCCAGTCCACCCGGGTCCTCGCCTACGAGCAGGCCCATGCTGCCACTCCGGCGACCCCTGCAGTGGTGGTCTACGAGCGGCCGGGCGGGATCGACCCCGCGGCCCGGGCGACCATCGCTTCGGCCCGGGCTGCCATCGCCGCCGACCACCTCCCCGGAGCGGCCGCCCCTACCGCTACGGCCACGTCTGGCAACGGAAGGGCGGCGACTTTCACCGTCAGCATCTCCGCTGCGACCTCCCAGACCCGCCTCGACGACGACGTGAAGGCGATCCGGGGGGTGGTCGACCGAACCGCGACACCTGCCACCGCCGCCCACATCGCTCCGAGCGCGCTACGGGTGGCCGTCGGGGGACCGGCCGGCTCTGCCGCCGACGCCGTCGGCGCCTTCGCCGGCATCGACGGGCGCCTGCTCCTCGTCACCATCCTCATCGTCGCGGTGCTCCTGCTCGTCACCTACCGCAGCCCGCTGCTCTGGCTCCTGCCGCTCATCTCCGTGCTCTTCGCCGCCGGCTGGTCGGAGGGCTTCGCCTACGCGCTCGCCAAGGGCGGCTTCGTGGTCAACGGGATGACCGTCGGGATCCTCACGGTGCTCGTCTTCGGGGCCGGCACCGACTACGCCTTGTTGCTCGTCGCCCGCTACCGGGAGGAGCTGGCCCGCCACGACGACCACCACGAAGCCGTCGCCGCTGCGCTCCGGCGGGCCGGTCCGGCAATCGCCACCTCCGGGACGACCGTCATCCTCGCCCTGCTGTGCCTGCTCGCCGCGAGCCTGAACGACGTGGCTGCGCTCGGTCCGGCGTGCGCCGCCGGGATCCTCTGCGCCCTGGTCGCCCAGCTCGCCCTGCTGCCGGCGCTGCTGTCGATCTGCGGGCGCCGGGTGTTCTGGCCCTTCGTTCCCCGTCCCGGGACCGCACAGGCCGACGGGACCGGGTCCGGAGCCGGCCGGGGACCCTGGGCCCGCTTCGCCGCCTGGCTGCCCGCGCGGCGCCGGGTGGTCTGGACCGTCCTCGCGGGCGCCCTCGCAGTCTGCGCCGTGGGTCTCGTCGCCTACCGAGGCGGCATCACCCAGCAGAACGGGTTCGTCGGCCGGGTCGGCTCGGTCGCCGCGCAGAAGATCCTCGACGCCGACTTCCCCGCCGAGGCGGCCTCTCCGGCGAGCGTGCTCGTCCGCCCGCCCTCCGCCACGGCGCGGGTCGAGGCCGTCGCCCGCTCCACCCCGGGGGTGAGGGCACTCGGCGCGACGACGCAGCTCGGAGACGCCGAGGTCTTCGGCGCCTACCTGTCGGGCTCGCCGAGCAGCCGGGGAGCCGAGCACACCGTGGTCGAGCTGCGCCACCGGCTCGCCGGTGCCGTCGGCCCCGGCACGCTCGTCGGCGGAGAGACCGCCACCAACGTCGACCTCGCTGCGGCAGCCGCCCACGACCGCGCAGTGCTTATCCCGATCATCCTCGCGGTCGTGCTCGTCATGCTCGGCCTGCTGCTTCGCAGCATCGTCGCTCCGGTGCTGCTCGTCGCGACCGTCGCCCTCTCCTACCTCGCTGCGCTCGGGGTCAGCGCCCCGGTCGTGCGCTACCTGTTCGGCTTTCCCGGCTTCGACCCGACGGTTCCGATCTTCGGCTTCGTGTTCCTCGTGGCGCTAGGCGTCGACTACAACATCTTCCTCATGGCCCGCATCCGGGAGGAGGCGGCGTCCGGCGCCCGAGCCGGGGTGGTGCGCGGCCTGGCAGTGACCGGTTCGGTCATCACCTCCGCCGGCGTCGTGCTGGCGGCCACCTTCGCCGTGCTCGCCATCCTGCCGCTGATCGCGCTCACCGAGGTCGGCTTCGTGGTCGCCTTCGGGGTGCTGGTCGACACCGTGGTCGTGCGCTCGGCGCTCGTGCCCGCCCTGGCGCTCGACGTGGGGCCGGAGATGTGGTGGCCGAGCCGCCTCGTCGGACGCAGCCGGGAGGCAGAGACGGCACAGGCGGTGGGCTGAGCGGCCCGGACCGAGCTCGCCGCCCGTGCCGGCACGTCGGCATCTCGTCTTTCCACCTACATGAGCGGGAAGGTGACGCCCACGGCTGCGATGATGCTCCGGGTGCGCGCGCTCGCAGAGCGAGCTACCACTGGGTCAGATGACGGCGCTCAGGTCGACGAGGTCGGTGGAGGGCCCCACCAGCGTGTGCCCACCTCCACCTCGGCAGCCGCCACCTCGGGAGCCGCCAACCCGGGACGTCCGAAGGTCCGCCGGTAGGCCCGCGGCGAGCGTCCGAGCACCGAGGCGAAGCGGCGGCTCGCATGGCTCGGGTCCGGCCAACCGACCGCCCGCCCGATCTGGGCAACGCTCGAAGCGGTCTCGACGAGCATCACTGCGGCCCGCTCCGCCCGCAGCCGGTTCAGGTAGGCCATCGGGGGCGAGCCCAGCTGCTGGGTGAAGAGCCGGACCAGGTAGGCAGGTGACAGGTGCACCTCGTCGGCGAGCCGGCGCAGGGTCCAGGGCTCTTCGAACCGCTCCTCGAGCAGCCGGGTGGCCACCAGCAAGGCCGGGTGCCAGCCACCGCGGGTAGGAGACCACGACCCGGTGCCCGCTACGAGGGCCGAAGCCACCTCGCCCAGCACCTCGAGCAGGAGGCCGATGCGCACCACCGAGGCTCCGGGAAGGCTCTCGGAGGGGTCCTCGGCCAGCCGTCGGAGCGCCTGCTCCACCCTCGGCAGCACGCTGTCGTCGACCCGTCCGACGCTTTGTCGCAGCCCTCCCCGGCCCGAGTGGTCGGCGGCAGCGACGATCGGTCCCCACAGCGCCCTTCCGAGCAGTGCGTCGCTGCGAAGGCCAGACAGCTCACGTTCGCGAGCCTCTGGCGCCAGATAGAGGTTCCAGACATCGAGCTCCCGGCAACGGTCGAAGCCGTGCCACTCCCCGGGCAGCGTCAGGGCGACCGATCCTCGCCGCAGCGGGTGCTCCCCGGCTGCGGAGCAATGGACTCCCCTTCCCCCCGAGACGACTGCGAGCTCGATGAAGCCGTGGCCGTGGGGTGGGCTCGCCCGCTCGACCCTCACCGAGGTGGCCACCACGGACGGAGCCAGAGGGGGGAGCACATGCTCACGCAGCACTTGGTGCAAGTCGACCACCCTCCTCCGGCCACCGAGGCTGCCCGTGCGCCACCGGGTTGTCAAGATCATCCAAGTCTTCGCCAACGACGTCCTTGCCGGGAGGGTCCTTCGGGCGCCAGCCTTTACTGGTAACCGAGAACCACGGTCGTGGTGACCGAGCACAGGAGCGTCCGCATGATCACCGAGCCGACCCCCGAGCAGAAGCGTGGCTACGAACAACAGGGCTTCTTGGTCGTGGAGGACTTCCTCTCCCCCGACGAGCTCGAGCAGTGGCGCACCGCAGTCGACCACGCCGTCGCCGAGCGAGGCGACCAGCGGATGTCCTTCTCCGCCGAGGTCCAGCCGGGCGACGCACCGCCGGCAAGGGACGCGGCAGCCGAGGCCTACTACGACCAGGTCTTCGCCCAACGGCTCAACCTCTGGCAGACCGACGACCGCATGAGGGAGCTCTTGCTCGACCCGGCGCTCTCGCTCTTCGCCGGCCGCCTCTCGGGCACCGAGGCGTTGCGGATCTGGCACGACCAGGCACTGATCAAGCCGCCCTACGGCAACCCGACGGCGTTCCACCTAGACGTGCCCTACTGGTCGTTCCGCTCGCCGGACGCGATCACCATCTGGCTCGCCCTCGACGACGCCACCTTGGAGAACGGCTGTCTCTACTACGTCCCCGGGAGCCACAAGGCGGCCAAGTACGACAACGTCGGCATCGGGCCCGAGCTCGGGGCGCTGTTTCGCGTCTACCCCGAGTGGTCCGAGGTCGCCGCGGTCCCCTGCCCGGTGCGCGCCGGCGGGGCGCTGCTGCACAACGGCTTGGTCTTCCACGGCGCCGGGGCCAACATGACCCCCAACAGCCGCCGCGCGATGACCTGCGCCTACATGCCCGACGGCTGCAGCTTCAACGGCCAGGCGAACGTGCTGCCTCCGGCCTACCTGCGCACCCTCCGAGTCGGAGACCTGCTCTGCAACGACGAGCAGAACCCGCTCGTCTACTCGAGGCAGACCCAGGCCGCCTGAGACCCGCAGCGGGGTCGCCGTGGCGGCGCCGTCGGTAGCTCGGCGGGCAGGTCACGCCGGCCGGTAGCGGCGGCCCTTCCAGTAGACGCCACCGGAATGGTGCAGGCGGGCGGAATCGACCGTCATCGCCACATAGAGCGCAGCGGCAACGGGAAGGGTGAGCGCCCAGGCCGGCCCGAGCCGGTGGTAACGGACAATGGGTAGGTAGGTGGCGGACATGAGGAGCCACGCCGAAGCGCCGGCAACTGCGAGCAGGGGACGGAGCCCGACCACCCCGGCGACGAGCGCCACCGGAGCGAGGAGATAGACCCACGCCAGGCCGAAGACGGTGAGCGCGAGCAGCGCCGGCGAGCAGCGGAGCTGGGTGTAGGCGCTGCGCGAGACCATCGACCAGAGGTCCCCGAGGCCCGGGTAGGGCCGGACGCTCACGACCTCGTCGGCGAGGCCGAGCCAGAGCCTCGCCCCGGAGCCGGCGAGGGCCCTGGCGAGGGCCACGTCGTCGATCACCGCGTCGCGCACCGCGGCGACCCCGCCGGCGCGCTCCAGGACCTCGGTGCGGACCAGCATGCAGCCGCCGGCCGCCGCAGGCCGCCGGCCGCTCGCCACCCAACGGAACGGGTAGAGCTGGGCGAAGAAGTAGACGAACGCCGGCACCAGCAGGCGCTCCCAGGCAGTGACCACCCGTAGGCGGACCATGAGCGAGACCACGTCGCGACCCTCGCTCACCGCTGCGGCCACCAGAGCGCGTACCGATCCCGGCGGGTGGCGGACGTCGGCGTCGGTGAACAGGACCCATTCCGGGGATGCCCCGGCGCCGCAGCACAGATCGATCCCCTGGTGGAGCGCCCAGAGCTTGCCGGCCCAGCCGTCCGGTCGAGGAGCCCCCTCCAGCACCTCGACGCCGGCTCGGCCCCCGGCCGAGCATCGGGCGGCCACCTCGGCGGTCCCGTCGCTGCTCGCGTCGTCGACGAGCACCACCCGCAGCGGCCCCGGGTAGTCCTGCGCCATCAGGGAAGGCAGGGTCAGTGGGAGCAGGTCGGCCTCGTTGCGTGCCGGTACGACCACCGCCACCGACGGCCAGAGGATCGCCGGCCGTGCTACCGCCGACCCGGGGCCGGCCGGCCGGGCTGCAGCGGGCCGGGCGGCAGCGGGCCGGGCTGCCGGCCCGGTGTCGCTCCCCGGAGCGGGCGGCAGGCGGACCGCGGTGGTCCAGTACCGGCCGGGGGCGAGCAGCAGCAGGACCCAGATCGCAGTGGCGGAGAACGCGACCAGCTCGGCGATCACGGCGGCGGATCCTACGACCGACGCTGGGGACCGACGCTGGGAACCGACGCCGGGAGACCGGGGTAGATCGGGGTGGACCGGGGTAGACCAACCAGCGGTGCCGGCTCGGCTCGTGCACCACGACGACGGGCTCGCGCAGCACGGCCCAGGAGACGCCCCCGGAAAGAGGAGGAGCAATGGAGTACCGCAGGCTCGGATCGAGCGGAACGGTCGTCTCGGCACTGGCGCTCGGGACCATGACCTTCGGCAGCGAGACCGACGAGGCCGGCTCCTTCGCCCAGCTCGACGGTTTCGTCGAGGCCGGCGGGACGCTCGTCGACACCGCCGACGTCTACAGCGGCGGGGCCTCGGAGGAGATCATCGGCCGGTGGTTGGCGCAGCGGCCCGCCGAGGTGCGCGAACGGGTGGTGATCGCCACCAAGGGCCGCTTCCCGACCTCCGCCGAGCCCAACGGGGTCGGCCTGTCCCGCCGCCATCTCCGCCGTGCTCTCGACGCGAGCCTCCGGCGCCTCGGGGTCGACTGCGTCGACTTGTACCAGGTGCACGCCTTCGACGCCCTGAGCCCCCTCGAGGAGACCCTCGGGTGCCTCGACGACCTCGTCCGGGAGGGCAAGGTCCACTACGTCGGGCTCTCCAACTTCACCGGCTGGCAGCTGCAGCGCGCCGTGGACCTCGCCGAGCACCTCCACCTCGCCAGCCGCCCGGTCACCCTCCAGCCGCAGTACAGCCTGCTCGTCCGGGAGATCGAATGGGAGCTGGTGCCCGCCTGCGCCGCTGCGGGGATCGGGATCCTGCCGTGGTCGCCCCTAGGGGGCGGCTGGCTCACCGGCAAGTACCGCCGGGACGAGACCCCGACCGGGGCGACGCGCCTCGGCGAGAACCCCGAGCGGGGCATGGAGGCCTACGGCCCCCGCTCACGCGAGGAGCGCACCTGGCGGATCATCGACGCGGTGCGCGATGTGGCGAGCAGCCGGGGGGTGTCGCTCTCGCAGGTTGCCCTCGCCTGGCTGATGGAGCGCCCGGCGGTGACGAGCGTGATCCTCGGGGCCCGGACCCTCGACCAACTGGCCGACAACCTCCGGGCAGCCGAGCTCCACCTGAGCGAGGACGAGATCTCCCGTCTCGACGAGGCGAGCACCATCCCGATCGGCGACTACCCCTACGGACCGCTCGGGGTCGAGCAGCGGCACCGCAAGCTCGGCGGGGGGCGCTGAAGAAAGGTGCCGGGCCGGGGCCGCCGAAGCGAGGCGCCGGCTCGCCGGGGCGCCGAGTAGAGGCGCCACCAGGCGTGCGGCGGGGCCGGGGCCGCTGAAGCGAGGTCGGCCCGCCCTGCAGGGCCCGCGGAGTGGGCAGGAGCCGCCCGGGACCGCTCGGTAGGATCGACCAGATGGCCACCAGCGGCGCCGAGCCCCCCTTCGTCTTTCCTGCCGGCGCTCCGGCCGGTACCACGAGCATCCGGATCAGGCCCCGAGAGGGACGCCTCCCCTGGCTCGAGGCCCTCGGCCCGGGACCGCTCGGGGAGGGTCGGGTCGGCCTCGGCGGTGACGCCGGGCCCGGTGTCGGGCTGCTCGACAGCCACTGGGAGGGGCGCTTCACCCGCCCGTCACTTCGCGGTCACCGCCTGGCGGCGAGCCCGGGGGACCCGGCCACCGGCCGCGATTGGTCCCCGGCGTTCGAGACCGGCTCCGTGGAGGTCTCTGCCGAGCGGCTGTTGGTGCGCGCCAGCGACCCTGTAGGCGGCCTGCGGCTCGTGAGCGAGCTCGAGTCGCTGCCGGGAGGTGCGCTGCGTGCCCGCCACACCATCACCAACGCCGCCTCCGGCCCCTACCTGCTCGAAGCCCTGGAGGTGGTCCTCCCGATCTCCGAACACCTGGAGGAGATCCTCGACTTCACCGGTAGGTGGGGGGCGGAGCGC
This sequence comes from Actinomycetes bacterium, assembly GCA_021819345.1. Taxonomy (GTDB): domain Bacteria; phylum Actinomycetota; class Acidimicrobiia; order Acidimicrobiales; family Palsa-688; genus JAKAQB01. Next base: position 10,159 of record JAKARG010000048.1, read on the forward strand.
GCGCCGCAGCGACACTCGCTGACCGACGGGCTGTGGCTGCGCGAGCAGCGGCGCGGCAAGCCCGGAGCCGACGGCCCCTACGTGGTCGTGGTCGGCGCCCGCGGCTTCGGCTTCGGCCACGGCGAGGTCGTCGGCTGCCACGTGGCCTGGAGCGGCAACAGCGTCCTCGGCGTGGAGCGGACGGGGGCGAGCACCACCACCCTGCGAGGCGGCGAGCTGCTCGCTCCTGGAGAGGTGGTACTCGGACCCGAGGAGTCCTACAGCACGCCTTGGGTCTACGTGGTCGCCTCGGATGACGGCCTCGACGGGATCGCCGGGGCGTTCCACCGCTGGCTGCGGTCCCGGCCGGTGCACCCGGCTCGCCAACCGGTTACCTGCAACGTCTGGGAAGCGGTCTACTTCGACCAGGACCCGGCGACCATCACCACCCTCGCCGGCCTTGCCGCACGCATCGGCGTCGAGCGCTTCGTGATCGACGACGGCTGGTTCAGCCGCCGGCGCCACGACCGCGCGGGGCTCGGTGACTGGTGGATAGACCCGGAGGTCTGGCCCGAGGGACTGGCGCCGTTGTCGGCCGAGGTGCACCGCCTGGGCATGGAGATGGGGCTGTGGTTCGAGCCCGAGATGGTGAACCCCGACTCCGCTCTATACGATCAGCACCCCGAATGGATCCTCGCCACCGGTGATCGCGTGCCCTTGCTCTCCCGCAACCAGCTCGTGTTGGACCTCGGACGCCCCGAGGTGCGCTCCTACCTCGCCGATGCGTTGAGCTCGGTCCTCACCGAAGCGGCCGTCGACTACGTGAAGTGGGACCACAACCGCGAGCTGCTCGACGCCGGAAGCGGCCTCAGGGCCGGCGGGCCGGGCATCCACGACCACACCGTCGGCTTCTACTCCTTGCTCGACGAGCTGCGCTCCCGCCATCCCTCGGTGGCCTTCGAGTCGTGCTCCTCGGGCGGCGGGCGCATCGACCTCGAGGTCCTGGAGCGCACCACCCGGGTGTGGACCTCCGACAACACCGACCCGCTCTCCCGCCAGTCGATCCAACGATGGAGCACGCAGCTCGCCGCCCCGGAGCACCTCGGGGCGCACGTCGCCTCCCCCCGCTCCCACCAGACCGGGCGCTGGTCGACCCTCGACTTCCGGGCGGCGACGGCACTCCCCTACGCCTTCGGCGTCGAGTGGGACCTGCGCCAGGCCGAGCCCGAGGAGCTCGAGCGCCTCGGCGCGTGGATCTCGCTGCACAAGCGCTTCCGGGAGCTGCTCCACTCCGGCCGCGCCTTCCGCTCCGACGTAGCCGAGCCGGCCGTCGTCGCCCACGGGGCGGTCGCTCCCGAGGGGACCGAGGCCCTGGTGGTGATCGCCACGCTCGGCGAGCCCGACCACGACCGCCCCGTCGGCATCCCGGTTCCCGGCCTCGCCCCCGACCGCAACTTCACGGTGGAACAGCTCGACCCCCAGGCCGACCCGGTCGTGCTCGGGACGATGAGCGGCCGCGCCGCCGGCTCCGAGGGCATCCACCTCGGGCGCCAGCGCCCCCAGAGCGCGCTGGTGGTGCACTTCCTGGCCCTCTGAGCCCCGACCGCAGCGGGGAGGCCCGACGCGGGCCCTGCTGTCGGTCCGGCAGGCCCGGGGGAAAGTCCTCGCCCGAGGCGCCGGGAGATCTGCGGCGGGCTCAGCCCTTGGTGTGCCTTG
>JAKARG010000049.1 GCA_021819345.1 Actinomycetes bacterium
CGCGCTTGAGGAGTTCGTGAACGAGAGACTGGGCGGCAGCGGAACGGAGCTCACCTTCGAGGAAGCCGTCGAGGTCGGCCGTCAGTACGGCATCTTCACCCTCGCGCGTGGCTGGACCAGAGCCGACAAGAAGAACGGCATTGTCGGCGACGAGTCGTTCGAAGCATTCGCGGATCACGTCGCTCCGGGCAAGCTCGCCGAAGCCGCGCAAGCGGGCGGCGCGAGCAAGGTGCGGAGGGGTCGGTGGCTGGCCGAGAACGTCCCGTGCCCGGCCGAGGTTGACGATCTTTACCGTCAAGTTCTCGATGCCCTCAGGCTCCGCAGCGTGGTCACTCCGCCAGAGAGCCCGTCACCGCCCGACGGTACGGTTGCGCAATGACCACCTCGGTGCGCGCTGCCGTGAGGCCTCGGCTGCTCGCAGGGACTGGCGAGCGAGCTGGTCTGGGCGCCGAGACCTGACGCAGAAGTTCCCCAAGCTCACCGAGTGGGAGAGCGGAGAGCGGACTCCGACGTTCAAGCAGCTCGAAGACTTCGCCAGGGCGACGCACACGCCGATCGGCTTCCTGTTCCTCCCCGAGCCGCCCGAGGAGCAGGTTCCGATCCCCCACTACCGCACGATGGGCGACGCCGGTGTGTCCCGCCCGAGTCCCGACCTGCTCGACACGATCTTCGCCTGTCAGCAGCGCCAGGAGTGGTACCGGGACTTCGCCCAGGTAACCAGGGAGGATCCTGTCGCCTTCGTCGGGTCGCTGACGACCTCGGTACCTGTCGTCGAGGCTGCCGAGCAGATCCGGGGGACCCTCAGATTCAGTTTGGGCGAGCGCGGTCAAACCTGGTCGGACGCGCTCCGAACTCTCGTCGACCATGCCGAGGAGCTGGGCGTGCTCGTGATGGTGAGCGGGGTCGTCGGCGCCAACACGCACCGAGAGCTTGACCCCGAGGAGTTTCGCGGCTTCTCCCTCGTCGACCGGCTCGCGCCGCTGGTGTTTGTGAACGGTGCCGACACCAGGGCGGCCCAGATTTTCACCCTTGCCCACGAGCTCGTCCACCTGTTCCTGGGCGAGACCGGGCTCGACGACACCGACCTCGGAGCGGCACCGACCAACCCGGTCGAGCGTTGGTGCAACCAGGTCGCCGCCAAGGTCTTTGTCCCCTGGGGTCCCTGCGCAACGCGCTGTCCCCGGACGCAGCAGTGGCCGACGAGCTGGAGTCGCTCGCTCACACGTTCAAGGTGAGCACCCTCGTGGTCCTGCGCCGCGTCCACGACGCTGGCCGGCTGAGCTCCGACGAGTACCGGACTGCCTACCAGGAGGAGGTGGCGAGGGTCCTGGCGATCCTCGGGGGACGATCGGGGTCCGGCGGCAACTTCTTCAACACCCAGCCGGCGCGGGTCTCCAGGCGCTTTGCCCGCGCGGTCATCGTCAGCACCCTCGAAGGCCAGACCTTGCACCGCGACGCCTTTTAGATGCTGGGGCTCAAGAAGCTGTCGACCTTCGAGGAGCTGGTCAGCCGGCTCGGGGCTGGCTGATGGCCTACCTGTTTGACACGAACGTCGTCATCGAGGCCAAGAACCGCCGCTTTGGCTTCGACTTCTGCCCCGCGTTCTCGGACCGGATCGATGAAGCCCGCCAGGCGGGAACGGTCTTCAGCATCGACAAAGTCGCCATCGAGCTCGACGCCGTCGACGACGACCTCGCGACCTGGGCCAGCGAGCGACCCGACGCCTTCTTCCTTGAGGCCGACGCCGCCGTGACGTGGAGCGAGAAGGTGAGCACCTAGACCAACGGCGCCGGATACGAGCCGGCCGCAGTCGTGACCTTCCTGCAAGACGCTGACTACTACCTGGTTGCCCATGCCCACCATCACGTGGTGGTCACCCACGAAGTCGTCGCCCACTCCACGAAGAAGATCAAGATCCCCAACGCCTGCATCGGTGTCGGCGTCTGCTATGTCACGCCCTTCGAGATGCTCCGTGCCGAACGGGCCCGGTTCGTCATGAGCCGCTGAGATGGACGCCTGGCCAGCCGTAGGGGCCATCGGCTCGGTTGCTGCAGCTGCTGTGGCTGCGTGGGCTGCCTATCAGTCTCGAGCATCGGCGCAGCAAGCCAACCGGGCAGCCACCACTCTGGCGCGCATAGAAGAAGATCGGCGGCACGCCGAGTTGTGCCCGCGGTTTCGCGTGCTCTCCGGGCCAATCGGTCAGGCTGATTACCACGACACCTTTCGACTGCGACTGGTGGTCGTCGGTCCTCCTCCGTTAGGGCAGCTCGACCGGTTGACGGTGACCATAAGGGATGACTTTCACACCCGTGGGGAGGGCTTCCTGACTGCTGGAGGCCCGAGCGAGAGCAGATCAAACGGCAGATCTGGGGCTCGTGTCGCTTCACGCCACATACCGGCCCGGATGAGGCGCGGGCAGATGCAACGGGGCGAGAGACGGTCTACGAAGGTGCAATTCCGGTGGGCGAAGCCCTCGTCTATCAGCTTGAGCCGAATCCGCCGCCACCTTGGTCGATTGGAACTTCTCCGGATGCCTGGCGTCAACAGCAGGGAACGAACCTGCGGCTCGCACTCCTGGCCGAACGTGATGGTGTCGGTTCATGGAGATTTGCTGGTGAACTGGATGTCGGCGACGGTCAGCACGAAGTCGAGACGGAGATTCCCAAGCCCTAGCCTTGCTCCTGACGGCACTCCAACAGGCCTTGGGATCCCGAGCCTGGCTCGGAGCCACGATAGGACACTCCCGCCGAAGACGACCCCGAGCCGTCCAACGGTTCCAGAAGGCTAGGCGTCCGGCGTCGACGGACTTCCCGCTGACGCTCATGTCAGCTGTACTCGCCTCTCCAGCCTCACCATCCGTCGGAGGACTGGCTCGGCTCCTGCCGGGGGCGCGCAAGCGCAAGAGGTCTTCGCGTTTTGCGTGGGGAGCCCTTCACGTTTGGGCCGTTGCCATCGTGCCAGGTGGCTGTGACTCTCCGCCCGACGTCGTCTCCGAGCCCGTAGTCGGGTCGTCTCGACCGGCCGGCTCTTCTTGTGGGCGCGCCGAGATGAACCCCCCTGAGGTTTCCGCAGAAACGTCTTCGACTATGGCGGCGCGTTGCTCGACGCGCCGACCAGGTCACCGAGCGTGGTCAACCGGTCAGCCGGTGCGCGCCGGGCCCTCGACCGCCGGACCGAGGTTCGTACTCTGGGGGGCCGAGGGCGCCGCCACGTCCGCTGCCAGCGACTTCGCGACATAGAACGTTCCACGGCGCAGACCGTCACGCCGTAGAGCGGTTCTCGTGCGGTTCACGGCAGCGGTTACGCACGAAGGCGGGTGGTACGTCGCGCGTGCCTTGGAAGTCGAAGTGGCCAGCCAGGGTCGGACGGTTGACGAGGCCTTGGCAAACTTGCGGGAAGCGCTCGAGCTGTGCTTCGAGGATGAGACCCTGCCCGAGGGTACCGAACCTCCCATCATCGCCACGGTCCAGCTGTCGGCGTGAGCCCGGCTCTGCCGGTCGTCGGTGGCGCCGACGTCATCGCCGCGTCGTCCAAAGCCGGTTTCGTGCAGGTGAGCCAGCGAGGCGGCCACGTCGAGCCCTGCGGCGGGGATCGAACGGTCATCGTGCCGATGCATCGGGAGCTTGCGACTGGCACCCTCCGTTCGGTGCTCGGACAGGCCGGTCTCACGCCGGCGGAGCTCATCGCCCTTCTCTGACGCCCTCACTTGGCGTACCCCTCACGGCGGACCTTCGTGTGGCGGGCGGGAGGTTGATCGCCGGCCTTCGACCACCGGGCCGAGGTTCGCGTTCTGGGAGGCTGGGTGCGCGTAAAAGCCCTGGTCAGAGGGGCTGTGGTGGGCAGAGTGGGGGAGTGGGGAGCAGCGTCGGAACCGGGGGTTCACCCGAGATCGGTCAGGGTTGAACTGCACTGGATGGACGGGCGCTCCTGTCTCCTCGCAGGGCTCGCCAACGGGCTGCGAGCACGTGGGGGAGGACCTGGGGATAGGTCCGCAGCGGTCCCGGGATGGAGTCGAAGATCCGGCGAGCGGTTGCTGCTCGCCGTTCGAAGAGGTGTTGGTCCTCTTCGCTCCAGGGGAGCCCGAGGAGGTCCCGGACCGCAACTGGAAGAGCCCCGACCGTTAACAGGCTCTGTAGAGACCCGACCCGCTCGGCCAGGGGCTCCCAGTACCGGTCGGGTAGGCGGTGGGTGGGGGCCGGGGGGTGGCGGACCACCTGGAGGACGTCACGGACGGACCGGTTGTCCTCGAGGGTGTGCTGGACGACCTGCTCGAAGTAGTCCAGGTAGGTCCTCCACGAGCCGGGCATCTCGGCGTCGGCAACCCCGAGGCGGAGCCCGACCTGCCTCCACTCGAGGTAGAAGGCCTCCTGCTCGGCTGGGGTGAGCGGGCTCGCCAGCACTCGCCGTACATCGACGGCGTAGTGGGCAAGGCTCAGGTGCACCCAGGCGTAGGCACTCGGGTCCAGTGCCCGGTAGGAACGCCCCCGTGTGTCGACTCCGGCGATCTGCGCGTGGAGGCTTCGGAGGCGAGCCGACTCCGCGGCGGCGACGGCGTCCGACCCGTAGGTGAACCGCACTGTCGAGGTGATGGTGTGCAGCAGTCGGGTCCAGGGGTCCTGACGGAAGGTGGAGTGGGCTTCGACGCCGGCACCGACCACGGGATGGGCGACTTGGATCACCAAGGTTGCCGGTGCGATGAGGAGGCCTCGCGCATCTCCGAGCAGCTCCCAGGTGATCGACCCCAGGCCAGGAGAGCCGTGGGCTGGACCGGCTGAGCGCACACCTCGACCTTACGCAGCTCCGCCGGACACCCGGTCACACCGCCGTTCACCCGGCCACACCGACGGCGCCGGCTGATCGGATGCGCCGGGTCGGCCCCTCCGGCTCGGACGTAGATCGGCTGGGCGCTCCCCGGGCTCAGCGAACAGCCAGTGCGAAGGGTGTCGGTGCCTCTCCGGTCAGGTCGATCACCGGCACGGACCCCGGAACCGGGGTGCCGCTCGGCCGGTCGCAGCCCTGGCGGGACGAGGTGGCGAGGTCGAGATATCGCACACAGATGCCTCGGAGGAGGAGATCGAGTGGCCTCCCGGCGACCCAGTCCTCGACCAGCTCCAGGGGGATATCCCGGAGATGGACTACGGCGCTGAGGTCCTGCTCGCCTCCGGGCCCGGCCCCTCGTGGGCTCCGCCCGACCAACAGTTCGGCCGGAGCCTCGACGAGGCTGGCTACGACCGAGGCGAGCCAGTCCGGATCGAGCTGCGAGCTCTCGTCGAGGTGGGCGACCAGCGTGCCCGTCGATGCCTCGATCCCCCTCAGGCGGCCCGAACGCCTGGAGGCCCCTGGGGCGTGGAGCACCCGGATGCGGGGGTCGCTGCAGGATGGCGCGGGTGCTGGCCCCTCGCCGGTCTCGACCACGAGTAGCTCCCATGCGGGGTAGCACTGTCTCAGCACCGAGCCGAGCGGCAGGCGGAGGCCGTCGGGTCGGTCGACGGCGACGAGGACGACGCTCACCGTCCACATCGGGCGCGGCGGGTGGACCTCGGCCAGTGAAGGTAGAGCACGCCAGAGCGGTCCCGGGACGACGCGAAGCCGCTCGGTTGCCGAGTCGGAGACTGCACAGGGCCCGCTGGAGGTGGCTCCGGACCAACGGATGGGCAGGGGAGCCGAGTCGAGCAGGCCCGATGTCGTGGTTCGCGGTAGCAACCAGTCGGCGAATGGGTCTCCTGTCACGCAGGGGGTCGGGTCCCCGATCGCTGCGTGGGTTCGACCCGGTCGCAGGGGCACGGGGGGCGGCGGCGACACGTCGAGGGGGTTGCCCGAGGCTGGAGCCAGCGGTTGGTGGAGGTGATCCGGGGAAGGCAGCTTCACCGAGGGGACCGCAGCGTCCGTCGTGCCTGGGCGGGCTCCGGCCCTCCTCCCCCTCCGGCGGGCCCAACGGACCAAGCCTCGCACCAGACGAAGGAAGACGCTTCCCGGGGGCCTGGTCGATCTGACCGTCTCCGAGCTGGTTGGTCGCACGCTGCGATTGTGGCGCAATCGCGACGCGGTCGCGTGGACCTCTGCTCGCCGTCGAGCTCGACTCCCCCTCTGGAGCCAGGGACGTCGGCCCCGACTGGCTGCCTGGCCAGGAGATCCGTTCTTGTTATGAGGCGCGGTGACCGCTACGCCCGAGGATGCGCAGACCGAGCAAGGTCAGTGCGGGAACCGCCAACGCCAGGGCGACGAGGGCCGCCTCGGTCGTCGGGGAAGTCGGAGCAGGTCTGGTGTAGGCCGCCACCCGGACCGGAGTGACCAGGTTCACTGGCCCGCGCGGCCCGGTGCCGGTCGCCAAGAAGTCGTGTGCACCGACCGTGGCTCCGTCGGGGATGGTCACCTCCACGCGGAAGCGCCCCGCTCCGTCGGCTCGCGTTATCGCCACCACTCTTCGGGTGGGCTCGAAGGTGACCACCACCCGTGCCCCCGCAGCGAAGCCTCCGCCTTGCAGGATCAACACGTCACCGGGGTGGATCCTCGTCGGCTTGGCCGGTAGGGCCGTGGCCTTGCCGGAGGTTGCCGCAGCGGTCGTCGACGATGTGGGGGTAGGGGCTGCCGAGGTGGTGGTCGATCCTGCCCGAGTGGTCGAGGGGCTCCCTTCCGTGGTGGTGGTCGTAGTCGTCGGGATCTTGCTCGTCGATATGGTGGTCGAGGGCGACGCGGGGGCCGAGACCGGCGCGTGGGCGGCGAGGACCACGGTGGAGCCCAGCCGGTGGCCGGCGGGGCCGATGCCCCCGAAGACGAGGATCTGGCGGCTCTCGGAGTCGTAGACCCCGATTGCTCCGAAGCGCGCAGCTGGCGGCGAAGAGGTGCTCAGGCGCTGCCACTGGCCCTGCTCGAAGGTCCACGCTCCCCCGAGCGGACCGCTGGCCCCGAGCCCACCGAAGGCGACGACACCTCCGATAGCCGGGTCGGTCGCCTCCACCGCCGAGGTGCGCGCCGGCGGATGTACGGAGGTGCGGACCAGGCTCCAGGTCTGGCCGTTCCAGGTCCAGGTCTTGTCCGACAAGCCCCTGCGAGCGTCCGAGGGGGGGGAGCTGCTGCCGCCGAAGAGCACCGTCCCGGTGCTGGTCTCCGAGGCTCCTGCCCCCTCGGCTGGGGCTGGGTGCACCGGTGTGGTCGCGGGCACCCAGTCGTCTCCCTGGGAGGTCGACTCGAGCAACCAGGTGTCATCCAGGACCCGAGGACGCTTCGCCCCTGCCTGGGTACCCGATCCACCTCCCCCACTCGTCGGGATCGTGGTGGTCGTCGAGCCGGTGCTCGGGACCGAGGTGGAGGTGCTCGGGACCGTGGTGGTAGTCGAGCCGGTGCTCGGGACCGTGGTGGTCGTCGAGCCGGTGCTCGGGACCGAGGTGGAGGTGCTCGGGACCGTGGTGGTCGTCGAGCCGGTGCTCGGGACCGTTGTGGTCGTCGATGAAGACGGGCTCGCACCCCCGGGAGCACCCGAGCCCCCTGTGCCGGTGGTCCCGGTGCCGGAGGTGGTTGGGATCGACGAGGTAGAGGAGGTCGAGGAGCTGGACCCAGGGCTCGCCCCGGACGGCGTCGTCTGCTCGAGGCTCGCGTTGGACACCCCGTAGCCACCGAAGAGCACGAGGTTGCCGTTGGGGTCGGGGGCGAGGGCGGCGTCGGTCCGGGCACCGGGGGTGTTCGGAGAGTTGACCTGGATCCAGGAGATGCCGTTCCACAGCCAGGTGTCGTCGAGGAGGGTGTGCCCCCGGCCCTGCCCTCCGAAGAGGATCAGCTGGTCGAGACGAGAGTCGTAGGCCATCGACGCCCCGTAGCGGGCCGGAGGAACGGTGCCGAAGCCCTGGTCGGCATGCGACCAGGTGGTGCCGTCCCAGATCCAGGTCTCATTCGACAGGGAGCCGTCGGGTAGCTCTCCGCCGAAGACGACGACGGTCCGGTTGGCGTCGTCGTAGGCCGCAGCTGCGCCCTCGAGCGCAGGAGGCGACGACGGCGGGGAGAGCGTCGCCCAGGTCGGCCCATCATTGGTGGTGGGCTGGCCGGGTCCTGCGCCGACCGGAGCCACCAGCGCGAGGAGAACGAACGTGGCGACGAAGAACCGGGCGGCCGGTCGGCTCCTTCGAGATCCGGATGTGCGCAGAGAGATCATCGGTCGGGTGGGGTCGCGCAGCACCTGGAGATGTCGCCAGACCTCTGAGAGAGGCTAGCGCCGGCCGCCGCGGGCCGGCAGGCGGAGACGAGCCGGTGTAGGGGCACGTCGAGCCTCAGGTCGGCAAGCCCCTGCCGGGTCCATCATCGGGGGTTCAGTCCTGCGAGCTTCGGGTGGAAGTCGCCGTCTGCGTTGCCGTCCAGCCAGCCGTGCAGCTCGTCTGCCGGCAAGGGGCGGCTCACGTAGTAGCCCTGCGCCTGGTCACAGCCGAGATCGCTCAAGGCGGCAAGGGTGTCGGCGTCCTCCACCCCCTCGGCCACCGCCCTGAGACCGAGGCTGCGGGCGAGGTCGATGGTCGAGGCCACGATGGCTGCGTCCCGAGGCGCGTCGAGCATGCCCACTACGAAGCTTCGGTCGATCTTCAGCTCGCCGGCAGGGAGCCGGGCCAGATGGGACAGTGACGCGTAGCCGGTGCCGAAGTCGTCCACCGAGATCGTGGTGCCGAGGTCGGCGAGACGTTCGAGCATCCGGATGGTCCGATCTTCGTCTGCCAGGACGTTGCTCTCGGTCACCTCGAGGGTTAGAGATGTCGGTGCCATGCCGTTGATCTTCAGCACCTTCCCGATCCGATCTGGGAAGTCGAGCTCGACCATCGACCTCAACGAGAGGTTGACAGCCAGCTCCAGCCCACCGAACCCGCGCTGACGGAGCTCCTGGTGGGTCCTCGTGGCTACGTCGAGCACCCAAAGGGTGAGCGGTCGAATGAGACCGGTGTCCTCGGCCAGCGGGACGAAGGTGTCGGGCGGGAGCAGGCCGCGATCGGGGTGGCGCCATCGCACCAGCGCTTCCATGCCGAAAACGGTCCGGGTCCGTAGGTCGAGCTTCGGCTGGTAGTGCACCTCTAGCTGGCCTGCGTCGATCGCCGCGCGCAGCTCTGCCGCCAGGGAGAGCCGAGAGCGGTCGGGTCGCTCGCGGTGGGGGCTGTGGACCTGCCAGCTGCAGTGGTCGGCCTTGGCGCTGAACAGGGCGCTCTCCGCCTCGACGAGCAGTCGGGCCGGATCGGGACCCACCGGAGTGGCGTCCACCGCCACCCCCACGGTTGCGCCGAGAGCAACGCTCGGCCCACCGAGCTCGTAGGGCAGGGTCAGCTGCGCCACCAGGCGTGCAGCGCACGCAGCTGCGGCGGGAGGAGCGTCGAGGGGCACCGCGACTCCGAGCTCGTCACCACCCAGGCGCCCGACCACCCCGGAGCGCCCGACCACGGAGCCGACCCGAGCGACCGCCTCACGGACCAGCCGGTCGCCGAAGTCAGGCCCCCTGGCCTCGTTCACGGCTCTCAGGTGGTCGAGGTCGACGACGAGCACGGTGCGCAGCTGGGGGGCTGCGGAGAGCAGGTCGAGGAACCGGGTCCGGTCGGGGAGGCCGGTCAGGCGGTCGTGGCTCGAGTGGTAGCGGGCCAGGCGAGCCTGTCGGAGCGCGTCGAGGTCGCTGGCCGCGCGACCGGCGACTGCGTCGAGCAGCCTCAGGTCGTCCCGGGTGAAGCCGTTGCGCCCCTTCGGTTCCCCCACGCCGAGGAAGCCGAGGACCGCAGGACCGCTCCGGAGGGGGACCAGCACCCCTTCGGGCCCGAGGCGCTCCACCAAGTGGGCGCGCAAAGCCGAGCCGGAGCCGAGACGGCCAACGTGGACGGGTCCGTTCGTGAGCATCGTGAGCTCCGGCTGGGGGTCGCCGGGCCTGGAGCTGCGGGTGCGGGCCTGGAGCCCCGAGAGGCTCGTGCGTCGCCACCCGCTCCCTTCTGCGACGGTGATCTCGGCGCGCCCGGCACGCAGTGTGCTGCGCAGCTCTTGCAGCAGCTCGTCGGTCCGCAGGTCCTCACCGCTCCGGTAGCCGACCGCCAGCGACCGCCAGCAGCGCCGAAGGCGAGCCGAGCTCTCCCGTCGCCGGGTGAGCGAGGAAGCGACGACGACGAGGACGAAGCCGCCGACGGCAGCGAATGCCGCCGCTGCATCGACCACCGGGCTCACCGCAACTGCGGTGCGCGTCGGGAGGCACCGCCGCCCAGCTCCGCCTGTCCTACTTCGGATGCTCTCACGGCTTCTTCGCCCCTGGGTGACTGACGGGCGCTCGGCGCCCTGTTGCGGCCAGAGTCTCCCACGCGAGCAAGCGCCGGACGCGGACCACGAGGTGCTCACCCGCCGGCGGGTCCTGCGACGAACCTCGACAGGCGGACGCCGGCGGCGGACCTCGGAGCGGGCGACGGGAGTCGAACCCGCGTAGCCGACTTGGAAGGACGGTGCTCTGCCGTTGAGCTACGCCCGCAGGCGCTCCGACCGCCGGCGTCCCGAAGTCGACTGTAGCCGACCACCAGCCAGCGGACCACCGGCGACGGGATCGTCCCGTGACCGCAGCGCTGCAGTCGGCACCCCGGCCCCGCCAGCCGGCACCGGTTGGCTCGGTGGTCGGGGAAGGGGGATTCGAACCCCCGACCTCCTGCTCCCAAAGCAGGTGCGCTACCGCTGCGCCACTCCCCGTTCGAGCCGGGCACCATCCTAGGCCGCTCGAGGCTCGGGCGTCACGGAACCCAACCGGGGCGGAGCCGACCGGTAGACTCCGGAGCCTCGCTATGAAGACGACTGTCGCGCCCGTTGAGGGCAACAAGGTCAAGCTCTCGATCGTGGTCGACGAGGTGGAGTTCGAGCGCGACGTCGACGCCGCGTTCCGCAAGATCGCCCGAGAGGTGCGCATCCCTGGTTTCCGCCCCGGGAAGGCGCCTCGGCGGGTGGTCGAGGCTCGCTTCGGTGCGGGCGCAGGGAGGGTGGAGGCCCTCCGTGACGCGCTCCCGGGGTACTACGAGCGGGCCGTTCGCGAGCACGGGGTCGAGGTGATCGCCGCTCCCGAGCTAGAGGTCACCTCGGGAGAGGACTCCGGATCGGTCGCCTTCGATGCCGTGGTCGAGGTGCGCCCGCACCTCGAGCTGGTCGGCTACCAGGGTCTGCGGGCCACGGTCCCGAAGCTCGTTGTGACCGAGGAGGAGGTCGACGCCCAGGTCGACCGGCTCAGGTCCAACTTCGCGCAGCTGCAGGTGGTCGAGCGTCCAGCTGGCGACGGCGATGATGTCACGATCGACCTCTCCGCTTCACGGGGCGGGGAGGCAGTTCCCGGGCTCTCGAGCACCGACTTCATGTACGAGCTCGGCAGCGGCAGCGTCCTGCCCGAGCTCGACGAGCACCTCCGGGGTGCGAGGCCCGGGGACATCCTGGCCTTCGACGCCGAGCTGCCCGACGGGGAAGTGTCGCTCCGCGTGCTCGTCAAACAAGTCCAGGAGAAGCTGCTGCCCGAGGCCACCGACGAATGGGCGTCGGAAGCCTCGGAGATGGAGACCCTCGAAGAGCTCCGCGACGACATCCGGCGTCGGCTGCAGGAGGCCCGCAAGCTCGAGGGGCTCCACGCATGGCGTGAGGGGACCATGCAGGCTCTCCTCGAACTGGTGGACATTGAGCCCCCCGAGCCGCTCGTCCGAGAGGAGCTGGAGCGCCGCGCCCACGCCTTCGCCCACCGCCTGGAGAGCCAAGGGGTGAGCATCGTCAAGTTCATGCAGGCGA
>JAKARG010000050.1 GCA_021819345.1 Actinomycetes bacterium
ACCGGCCGAGCACCGCGGCGATCTCGGGGTGGGCGCTCTCGGCCAGCTCGCCCCGGCGGACCCGGCTCATCGGGCTCTCGGGGGACCAGGTGCTGAAGACCTGGTCGACGTGGGCGAGCCAGGCGGCTGCGGGCACGAGGGCCTCTTCCAGGGATCCTTCGGCCGGGAGGTCGGGTGGGCGCCAGGTGAAGACAAAGACCGTGCCCATCGCCTCCACGCTCCGGCTTCGCAGGGCGCTCGGGTTCACGCGTGCAGCGAGGCCAGGGCCGCCTGGACAGAGGTGGCGTAGGCGTCGGTGGTGTAGCTGGCCCCCGAGATCAGCTGGATTCGGGCGCTCTGAGCCGAGAGCACTTCGTGGCGGAGCATCGGGACGACCTGCTGGGCGATCTGCTGGGAGTAGGAGTCGATCGTCGAGAGCGACGCGAGGCTCACGTTGGTGATCCTCGTCCCGGTCATGGTCACCCTCACCGACAGCTGACCGTACCCGAACGCGATCACCTTGCCGGTGGCGCTGCGGGTGCGCCCCTTGGCAGAGCTGCCCGTGCCGTTACCGGCGGCCCCGCTCGACCCGGCGGCCCTGTTGGGTCCGGAGGCCCCGCTCGACCCGGAGTTGGCTGGGGTGCTCGTGGTGGGCGACCCGGCCGTGGGGGGAGAGGCGACCACGGTGTGTGGCTTGCTCGTGGGGTAGCTGAGCACCCCGGCGACCCCGGCGATGGTGGCGATGACGACGATCGGGCTGCGACGCAAGGTTGGTTCCTCCGGTGCTCTGGTTGGGGGACCCTCGGGTCAGAGGGCGTAGGCTTCGCGATGGATGGCTTCGTCGGGGACGCCGAGGCGGCTCGCGGCGGAGGCGACCGAGGCGACGAGGTCCTCGGGACCGGCGACGTAGAGGTCCGCCTCGGTGATGTCGGGCACGAGCTGACGGAGGAGGCGAGCGTCGAGCAGGTGCTTGCGTCGTGAGCCGTACAGCTCGTGGAGGACCCCGCCGCGCGCGGCCACCAGCGCGGTGACCTCGTCGAGCAGGGGCATCGCCGCGGCCGAGGGGGCCCGCAGGATCACCACCGGCGCGCTCCCCGGCGGCAGGTCCTCGAGCAGGGCACGCACTGCGGTCACCCCCACCCCGCCGGCCACCGCCACCATCTTCCGACGCCTCCGGGAGGCTGCGGTGAACACCCCGTAGGGACCTTCGAACGCCACCCGTGTCCCGCGCCGTAGACGGGCGATGTCGCGGGAGTGGTCGCCGAGGCCCCGCACGGTGATCCTCAGGTAGCCCTGCTGTGGCAGGCCCGAGACGGTGTAGGGGTGCGCCTGCCACCACAGCCCCCGGGCGAGGAAGCGCCATTCCATGAACTGCCCCCCCTGCAGTGCGAGCCGCTCGAGCGCCCGGCCCCGCAGGACGATCGAGGCCACGTCGGATGTCTCCTGGCGGACCTCCCAGACCACCAGCCGGTGCCGGAGCGTCCGGGCGAGCGGCAGCCCGAAGCGGAACAGGATCACGCTGCCCGCGGTCGCCGCCCACACCGCAGCCCAGATCGCCTGGTTGACGGGGTGCCCGACGAAGTCGGGTCCGAGCACCAGGACGTGTGCGAACGACAGCGCCAGGGCCAGGTAGAGGTAGAGGTGCACCACCCACCAGGTCTCGCGGCGGAGCCTGCGGCGGACGGCCCGCACCGATGCGAACCCGGCCATGAGCATCAGGCCCAGTCCGGCGAAGGCGGCGAGCATGTCGGGGTAGCTGCGAACGAAGGATCCGATCTCCCGCAGTGCGCCCGTCCGCGCGGCCTGTGCGTAGCCGATGACGAGGACGAGGGCATGGATGCTGAGCAGGGTTATCGGCCAAGGTCCGAGGAGCCGGTGCCAGCGCAGGAGGCCGTCGAAGCCGAGGGCCGCCTCCACCGGCGGGATCCGGCTGGCGAGCAGCACCATCAGCATCGCGAGGTAGGTGCCGACCAGTCCGGTCAGGCTCCCGGCGAAGATCGCCACCCCTCCGGGGGCGGAGAGGGCCCCGGCGGGCTCGTCCCGGATGGCGACGGCGACCACCATCCCGAGGCCGAGCCCCGCCGCTGCGGCGACGATGGTCGGGATCTCCCGGTGGACCCGGCCGAGCGTGGGGGCCCGTCGGGTGCTCGGGGGCGCTGGGCGACGGGTGGTCGTGGTGGTCACGGGGCGAGTATCGCCCGGCCGCGGTCCCACTCGGCCCCGCTCCGCGTAGTTCTCAGCAAGCTCCTGGCTGCCTTGGTCCTGCCCTAACCGAGAGGTGACGAGCCGCTTGTGCTGGCGGTTATCGGCGTGGGTGTCCGGACCTCGATGAAGTCACGGGACTCGAGAGTGGGACCGAGGTAGCGGGTGGAGGGGCGCTGCTGGCCGGGGAAGAGCTTCGCCGAGCTCACCTCGTAGGGGTCGGCGGGGTTGGGGTGACCGAAGAAGTTGAACGTGACCCAATAGGGGTTGATGTCGAGGGTCATGGCCCGGATCGCTCCGGCGCGCTGCAGCGACTCGGCCAGGGTGCGGGCGCTCAGGTACGGACCGGCGACGTAGACCAGCGCCCCGTCCTTGGTCACTCCGAGGCCGCTGCGAGCGACGATCGTGTAGGCGCCGAGGGTCGCGCCCCAGACCTCGATGTCGTTGTAGGTGGCGGTGGGCGAGACCACGCCGTTGTTGACCATCGGCACGAGGTTCTGCAGCACCGAGACGACCTGTGGGGTCATCTTCACCTGGGTCCCCCACGCCCCGATGTTCACGTGGCCGTTCTTGTAGATGACGAAGCTCGCAGCGCCCTGGACGAGGGGGACGGCGGTCTTGCCGTCCAAGTAGAAGCCGCCGTGGGCGTCGGCGAAGCGGAACCCTCCGTTGAACGCAGCTGCGATCGTCGGCAGCTCGGAGTGGGTGATGTAGGGCGGATGGGCCCACTTCCCGCCCGGCTCGGTGAGCCCGGGAATGAGCGACAGCTTCATGAGCAGCGGGTCGATCCAGACCGCGGTCGTGATCTGGCTGGTGTAGACCTTGTCGGCTCTGAACTGGGCCTCGTACATGCCCGGGTACCCGTCCACGGTCGGCCCGACCGGCTTCCACTGGCCCTCCCCGGGGAGCGCCGGATGGACCACGAGGGGCACCGGGGACGGGGCGGGGAGGTGGGCGACGACGGTCTTGGCCTGCTGGACCTTCTTCGTCGGGGTGGTCCCCGCCGACCCCCCGGTCGCCGGCAGCGCGTTCAGGTGCTTGGGGCGCCCGCCCTTGGCGGGCTTCTCCAGGTTGTAGAGCACCTTCTCGGCGTTGGTGCTGAGGAAGGCCAGGTCGTGGCTGCGCATCCAGTCGGCCATGTTGGCGGTGAAGGAGGTGTTGCCCGGGGCCGTGAGCGAGGCCAGCACCGGCCAGGAGACGAGCAGCAGGGCGAGGACAGGGATCCCGATCCGGAGCCGGCGAGCCCGACGGCTCCGGGGGCGCCGCCCGCCCCCGCCAGATGGCCGTCGGCGTCCGGCGAGCCCGCCGGCGGGGCTCTCCCCGGCCCGACCGCCGGCCCGGGACCGCTCGCCGGCCCGGGACCGCTCGCCGGCACGGGACCGCTCGCCGGCACGGTCCCGACCGCCGCCCCGGTCCGGATCGCCGGCCCGGGACCGCTCGCCGGCGCCCGCCTCGGCGCCGCGCTCCACGTAGCGGCGGGGCAGCACCCCGCCGTCGTCGGGGTCTCCGGAACGGCTCGGCTTCGAAGTGGAGCTCCTCATGGCTTCGATCTTCACACCTTCCCTGCAGCTTTGCGGAAGGCTCAGGTGAAGCTGCGGTCAAGGTCGCGGCCAGCCAGGGTGTGCCGGCCCCGACCAGCTAGCGTCGGAGCCGCATGGTACAGCTGGCCACCAACCGGACCGCAGCCGGAGGGCGGGGAGGCCCTCCCGGGCCGGCCCTGCGCGCCCGGGGGCTGATAGGGGTCGCACGCCCGAGGCAGTGGACCAAGAACGTGCTCGTCTTCGCCGCCCCGGTCGCAGCCGGGGTGGTCGGCAACGGGGCGCTCGACCTGCGGGCATTGGCGACCTCTGCGCTGTTCTGCCTGGTCGCCTCCGGCAGCTACTTCGTCAACGATGCCCTCGATGCCGAGGCGGACCGGGCGCACCCGCTCAAGCGGTCCCGCCCGGTGGCGGCAGGGCTGGTGCCTGCGCGCCTGGCCATCGGGCTCGGCGTGGCGCTCGAGGTTCTCGCCGTCGGGCTCTCCGGACTGCTCACCTGGCGTCTCGCGGTGGTCCTCGGGGTCTACGTGGGGGTCCAGGTGGCCTACAACCTCCGCCTCAAGCAGGTGCCGGTCTGGGACCTCGTGTGCGTGGCGAGCGGCTTCGTCCTGCGGGCGATCGCGGGCGGCGTGGCGGTGGCGGTACCGGTGTCGCAGTGGTTCCTCATCGTTGCGACCTTCGGGAGCCTGCTCATGGTCACCGGCAAGCGCCTCGCCGAGCTGCTCGAGCTCGGCGAGGGGGGAGGTGCTCACCGCAAGACCCTCGAGGACTACAGCACCACCTTCTTGCGCACGGTGCTCGCGATATCGGCGGCCGGGGCGAGCATCGGCTACGCCCTGTGGGCCTTCGACCTGCGGACCGCGCTCCGCCACGACGCCGACCCGATCTGGTTCGAGCTGTCGATCGTGCCCGTGCTCGTCGCCCTGCTCCACTACACCTTCCTCGTCGAGCGCGGCGAGGGAGCCCGCCCCGAGCGCCTGGTGCTGCGGGACCGTTCCCTGCAGGCCCTCGGCCTGGTGTGGGCGGTGCTGCTCGTGGTGGGCGTCTATGGTCACTGAGCCGCAGAGGGAGGCTTCGCCGGACGACAGCCGGCGCCCACCGGCGGGCGCCCCTCGTCTGCTCGCCGGCTGGGGCCGGACCTCCCCGAGCCGGGCGACGGTCGTCTTCCCTCGCAGCGTCGAGGAGGCGGAGGAGCTCGTAGCGAGCGCCGGCGGCCGGGGGTTGGTCGCGCGCGGGCTCGGGCGCAGCTACGGTGACGCTGCCCAGTGCGCCGGGGGAACGGTGGTCGACACCCGTGGCCTGGACCGGGTCCGCACGATCGACGTCGACAGGGCGACCGCATCGGTTCAAGCCGGTGCCAGCCTGGACCAGCTGATCCGGCGCCTGCTGCCGCTCGGGCTCTGGCCGCTCGTCACGCCCGGGACCCGCCAGGTGAGCGTCGGTGGGGCGGTCGCCTCCGACATCCACGGCAAGAACCACCACCGCGACGGCTCGTTCGCCGAGCACGTGGGCTCGATCACGCTGGCGACCCCGGGGCAGGGCGTCGTCGAGGTCGGTCCCGACCGCGACCCAGAGCTGTACTGGGCCACCGCTGGTGGCATGGGGCTGACCGGGGTGATCCTCGAGGCAAACCTGCGGCTCCTGCCGGTCGAGACCTCCTGGGTCAGGGTCGACACCGAGCGGATCGGCGACCTCGACGGCCTGATGGCCCGCATGGTCGAGCTCGACGCCGGCTACCGCTACTCGGTCGCCTGGATCGACTGCCTCGCTCGGGGTCGGCACCTCGGGCGCGGGGTGCTCGACCTCGGCGACCACGCGAGCATCTCCGACCTCCCCCGCAGGGCCCGGCGCGAGCCGCTGCGCCCCGTCGCGAGCACCCGCCTCCAAGCACCGCCGGCGGTCCCGGGAGGGCTGCTCAACCGCACGAGCATCGCTGCTTTCAATGCCGCCTGGTACGCCAAGGCTCCCCGGAGCCGCTACGGGCACCTGGTGGAGGTCGGGTCGTTCTTCCACCCTCTCGACGGGGTCGGGTCCTGGAACCGCCTCTACGGTCCCCGGGGGTTCGTCCAGTACCAGCTGACTGTGCCCGACGGGGCCGAGGACGTGCTCCGCCGGGCGGTCGAGGCGTTCAGCTCGTCGCAGGTGGCCTCGTTCCTCGCAGTGCTGAAGCGCTTCGGGCCGGCGGACCCCGGCCCGCTGTCGTTCCCGCGACAGGGTTGGACCCTGGCGCTCGACCTGCCGGCCGCTTCCCGGGGCCTTTCCCCCCTCCTCGACCGCCTCGACGAGGAGGTCGCCGCCGCCGGCGGGCGGATCTACCTGAGCAAGGACTCACGGCTGCGCCCCGAGCTGCTCGGGGCGATGTACCCCCGCCTCGGGGAGTGGAGGCGCGCTCGGGACCGGGCGGACCCGCAGCGGGTGCTCGTCTCGGACCTCGCCCGGCGCCTCGACCTGCTCGGCGACGCGCAGTGAGGGACGCCTTGGGGTCGGTCCAGTCGGTGCTCGTCCTCGGCGGGTCCTCCGAGATCGGCGTGGCGACCGCCTGCGAGCTCGGTGCGCCCCGCCGGGCTGCGGTCGTGCTCGCCGGCAGGCAGCCCGAGGCGCTGCGGCAGGCAGCAGCCACCGTTCGCGCCGCCGGCGCCGGGCGGGTCGAGACGATCGGCTTCGACGCCCTCGACACCGGCTCCCACGACGCCGTCGTCGAGGCCGCGGCGGGGCTCGTGGGGGACCTCGACGTGGTGGTGGTCGCCTTCGGGGTCCTCGGGGACCAGGCCAGCGACGAGGCCGGCGGGCCGGGCGCGGTAGCCGTCGCCTCGACCAACTACGTGGGCGGGGTCTCGGCGGGCCTCGCTGCGGCCCGGCGTCTGCGGGCCCAGGGCCACGGGGTGATCGTGTTCCTGTCGTCGGTGGCGGGGGAGCGGGTCCGTCGGGCCAACTTCGTCTACGGGTCCTCCAAGGCGGGCCTCGACGGCTTCGCCCTCGGCCTCGGGGACTCGCTCGCCGGCACCGGGGTCCGGGTCCTCGTGGTGCGGCCCGGCTTCGTCGTCGGGCGGATGACCGCTGGACGGCGTCCGGCTCCGCTCGCCACCACTCCCGGAGCGGTCGCCTCGGCGACCGCGGATGCGATCGCCCGGGGGCGGGAGCTGGTCTGGGTCCCCGGGAGCCTCCGGTGGGTCTTCGCCGTCCTGCGCCACCTGCCGAGGCCGATCTGGAGGCGCCTTCCCCTCGGCGACTGAGCCGGGCGTGCTCAGCACGCGAGCAGCTCGACCCCGTCACCTCCGGCGAGCTTCGCGAGCTGGGTATCGAAGGTCACGAGCGCGAGTCCGGCGCGTCGTGCGACGGCGAGGAGGAGCGCGTCGGTCACCTGGCGGTGCCCGAGGAGCGCCGGGAAGTCGGCATCGGTGGGAGAAACGTCGTTGGCGAGGAAGCGGTGCTCGCCGACCGCCCGCAGCCCCCTGAGAACCGAGCGCGCCCGGTCGACGCTGATCGCCCCCGCGAGGACCGTTGGGTTGGACGAGACGCGTACGAAGCCGACCTCCGAGATCGGGCAGGTTGCCCAGGGGCCGTTCTGGCGGTCGAACCACGCGCCGGCGGCCTCGTGATGGACATGGGCGTCCCAGGCAAGGGCAACGAGCACGTTGACGTCGAGCAGTCCCACCTCGGCTCAGTGCTCGTCGAGTGCTCTGCGGACCATCTCGAGAGTGATCGGCGGAGCGCCCGCGGGGCTAGGCGGAGCCGCTCTCCGAGGTGACGGCGTGTGCGCCGGCGGTAGCTGGTGCCTGGCACTGCGGGCAGCGCCCCCGAAAGACGATGTCGACGCCGACCAGCTCGAAGCCGTGTCGCTCGTCGGCCGACAGGCTCAAGGTGTCCAGGCCCTCCGGGCTGACATCGCGCAGGCCGCCACAGCCGACGCAGTAGAGGTGGTGGTGGGCGACCGTCGTGTTCGGGTCGTAGCGCTTGGGTCCCTCCCCGGTGGAGATCTCGAGCACCTCGCCCATGGCGACCAGCTCGTTGAGCGTGTTGTACACGGTGGCCAGGCTGATCTCGGGCAGGATCCTGCGCGCCCGGTCGTAGACGGCCTCTGCGCTCAGGTGGACGTGCTCGCCGGCGAGCACCTCGGCGACCACGCGCCGCTGGGCGGTGAGCCGCCAGTCCCGGCTCCTCAGGCGCTCGACGAGCTCGCTGATGACTGCCTCCTCCGCATTGCGTGCGCCCGCAGGATCTCTTGCCATGTCGAGCTTACCCTCAACCAGGTCTGGAGCCGATCTTTGTCTTGACTGATTCTAATATCTGGGCTACGCTCTCGACCGTCGGACCGAGGGTCCTCACGACCGGCGACCGGCGATCGGCCACCGGGGAACCGAGACCAGGGGCCAGGGTAGAGACGCCCGCCAGGAGTAACAGGAGGATCATGACCAGCAACGACGCCAGCCACTCCACCAACCCGGGGTCGGGGCCCGACCAGGCGGGTCGACCGGCGAGCGAGTGCCCGGTCGGCGCCGGCCGGGGCTCGCACCCGACCGAGGGCGGGACCACCGCCCAGTGGTGGCCGACGCAACTGAGCCTGCGGATCCTACGGGCGGGCTCGACCAGGTCGGACCCGATGGGGGAAGCCTTCGACTACGCAGCGGAGTTCAGCTCCCTCGACCTGCCGGGCGTGAAGCGCGACATAGCCGACCTGCTCACCACCCCCCAGGAGTTCTGGCCGGCCGACTTCGGCCACTACGGACCGCTCATGGTGCGCATGGCCTGGCACGCTGCGGGGACCTACCGCATCAGTGACGGTCGGGGTGGCGCCGGCACGGCCCAGCAGCGCTTTGCCCCGCTCAACAGCTGGCCGGACAACGTCCTGCTCGACCGGGCCCGCCGGCTGTTGTGGCCGGTGAAGAAGAAGTACGGCCGCAAGCTCTCCTGGGGCGACCTGATGGTCCTCGCAGGAAACGTGGCGATGGAGACCATGGGCTTGCAGACCTTCGGCTTCGGCGGCGGCAGGGCGGATGTCTGGGAGGCGGACGAGACCGTCTACTGGGGCCCGGAGACCACCTGGCTCGGCAGCGAGCGCTTCCACGGCGACCGTGAGCTCGACCGGCCCTACGGCGCCACCCAGATGGGCCTGATCTACGTCAACCCCGAAGGGCCCGACGGCCACCCCGACCCGCTGGCCGCGGCCAGGGACATCCGCGAGACGTTCGCGCGGATGGCGATGAACGACGAGGAGACGGTGGCGCTGATCGCCGGCGGTCACACCTTCGGCAAGACCCATGGCGCCGCCGACCCGCTGCGCTATGTCGGCCCGGACCCACAGAGCGCCCCGCTGCAGGAGATGGGCCTCGGCTGGAAGAGCAGCTACGGCAGTGGCCACGGCCGCGACACGATCGGCAGTGGCCTGGAGGTGACCTGGACCCCCACCCCGACCCGCTGGGACAACAGCTACTGGGAGACGCTGTTCGGCTACGAGTGGGAGCTGACCAAGAGCCCCGCCGGCGCCTGGCAGTGGCAGGCCAAGGACGGCGCGGGGGCGGCCACGGTGCCGGACCCCGAGACCGGCGAGCCCACCCGTCCTCCGACCATGCTCACCACCGACCTCTCGTTGCGGATGGACCCGATCTACGAGCCGATCTCGCGGCGCTTCTTCGAGCACCCCGACGAGTTCGCCGACGCCTATGCCCGGGCGTGGTTCAAGCTCACCCACCGCGACATGGGTCCGGTTAGCCGCTACCTCGGCCCGGAGGTCCCCTCCGAGCCGCTCATCTGGCAGGACCCGCTCCCCCCGGTCACCCACGAGCTGGTCGATGCCGCCGACGTCGCGGCGCTGAAGGCGCAGATCCTCGCCTCCGGGCTGTCGACCGCCGACCTGGTCCGTACTGCGTGGGCCTCGGCGTCGACGTTCCGCTGCACGGACAAGCGTGGCGGCGCCAACGGTGCCCGCATCCGGCTCCAGCCGCAGGCGGGATGGGAGGTCAACCAGCCCGACGAGCTGGCCCGGGTGCTGCGGACCCTCGAGGGCGTCAAGCAGGCGTTCGATCGCGAGGCGACCGGCGGCAAGCAGGTCTCGCTCGCCGATCTGATCGTGCTCGGCGGGGGCGCGGCGATCGAGCAGGCGGCCCGGGCTGCCGGGTTCGAGGTCGAAGTCGCTTTCGCTCCCGGACGAAGCGATGCGACCGAGGAGTGGACCGACGTCGCCTCCTTCGCGGTGCTCGAGCCGACCGCAGACGGCTTCCGCAACTACCTGGGCAAGCGCTCGGGGGGCCACGAGCTGCCGGCGGAGCACCTCCTGGTCGACCGGGCGGCCTTGCTGTCCCTGACCCCGCCCGAGATGACCGTGCTCGTCGGCGGGCTGCGGGTGCTCGGCGCGAACTACGCCGGATCCTCGCTGGGAGTGCTGACCGACCGGCCGGGAGCCCTGACCAACGACTTCTTCGTCAACCTGCTCGACATGTCCACCGAGTGGGCCCCGAGCTCCGAGGACGAGGAGCGCTTCGAAGGTCACGAGCGTTCCACCGGCCGGCCGAGGTGGACCGCCTCTCGGGTCGACCTCGTATTCGGGTCGCACCCCGAGCTGCGGGCGCTCTGCGAGGTCTACGGCGCCGACGACGCCGGCGAGAGGTTCGTCGGCGACTTCGTCGACGCATGGGTCAAGGTGATGAACCTGGACCGCTTCGACCTGGCCCGAGCGGCGCGGGGAGCGCTCCACTAGGAGGGTGGCGGCGGCCGGCTCCCGGGTCGGTCGCCGGCGTCGGCGGCGCCAGCTCTGTCGCCGGCGTCGGCGGCGCCAGCTCTGTCGCCCGCGTCACGCGCCGGCGGCCGCCAGCGCCTCCAGGCGGCCATGCAGCCAGCCGACCCACTCCTCGTGCTCGGGCTTCATCAGCACCGAGCGCAGGAGGGTGACCGGGCGCTCGGGGGCCGGGAGGTCCGGGTGGGCGCCGGCGAACGAGGACGGCTCCACCCGGAGCGTGCTCAGCCAGACCGGGTCTTCCCCGCTCGCCCCGGCGGCGAGGATCCGCTCGGACGCAGCCGTGATCGCTTCGTCGAGGGCGCGTCGCTCGCTGCGGTCCGGGACGGCACCGGCGGCGGCACCCGCACCGGCGAAATAGGTCACGATGTCGAGCTCCGGGGCGACGTGCAGGCGCAGGCGCTCGCTCCGCCCGAGTCGGTCGGCGAGGTCGAGCGCGGCTCGCCGCCCGGCGGCGACGATCGGTCCGAGCCCGGTGTCGGGTCGGAGGGGAAAGGTTCGCAGCGTGAGCCAGAGGGCGGCCGCAGCGGCTCCGGGCCGGGAGCACTCGAGGCTCACCTCGCCGAGGTGCTCAGCGGAGCGGGTGTAGTAGGTGTAGGGCGAGTCGTGGGCGTAGAACCTGGCGACCGAGGGGTCGGCGAAGAGCACCGCCCCGCACCCGTAGGGCTGCAGTCCGTGCTTGTGGGGGTCGACCACGACGGAGTCGGCCCGGCCGATGCAGCGAAAGGACCGCTCGACGCTCCGATCGAGCAGCCCGGTAGGGGCGCCGATCCCGGTGGGCTCGCCGGCTCCGACCCGCTCGGGCCCGGCCAGCGGCGTAGGCCCGTCCTGCGGTGTGGGTCCGGCCAGTGGCGTAGGCCCGTCCTGCGGTGTGGGTCCGTCTCGAGGCGGCGTCCCGGCAAGTGGCGCCGGCCCGGCAAGAAGCGTGAAGAACCCGCCGTAGGCGGCGTCGACGTGCACCCGGACGCCGTAGCGCTCCCGGAGCTCGAGCGCGCCGGCGATGTCGTCGACTGCACCGAGGCCGGTCGTGCCGGCGGTAACCACGACGGTCCCGACGTCCCCGCGCCGGCACTCGGCCTCGGCGGCGTCGAGGTCCAGGTGACCGGTAGGGTCCGAAGGCACTGAGGTGGCGACGACGCCGAGCACCTCGCACATCCGGGCGTGGGTGTAGTGGGCGTTGTCGCCGCAGACGACGCGCGTGCCGGGGCGCAGCTCGCGCGCGACCCACAACGCCTCCAGGTTGGCGACGGTGCCACC
>JAKARG010000051.1 GCA_021819345.1 Actinomycetes bacterium
GATCTCTCGAGTTGAAGTCGAAGGCGCTGGCGAAGACGAAGCCGTCCGGCATGCCGACCTCGCCGCGTCGGGCAGCTCCGGCCGTGGGCGGGGTCACCGCCAGGGGGACCGTGATCACCGGTCGGTGGACCGACCGGCGCAGTGCCCGAGAGGCGAAGTCGCTCGGCGCCCAGATCTCGTGCAACAGCCCGGCGGTCGCGGCAGCGAAGGGGGAAGCCTGCTCCAGTTCCCAGAACCACATCCCGACGAGGTAGCGGCCGGGAAAGGCGTCGATGCCCACCTCCTCGACGACGGCCAGGTGCTCCTCGGGGTTGACCACGAGCAGGGTGGTGTCCCAGGCGAAGGGCTCCCCCCGGTGGGCGAAGGCGTCGGGCTCCTCGCTCCAGACCCGGTGCGAGCTCCAGGACGAGACCGGCACGCCCACTGTCTCCAGCGCTGCGATCACGCTGCGGGCGGCCTCAGCCACCCCACTGACGGCGTCGAGGTAGCCGACCACGTTGAGGCCGCCGGGAGCCGGATCGGCGACCCTCGACGGAGCCTCGGGAGACGGGTCGGCGAGGCCCGGCTCGACCATGCGGTGGGCCCAGCGGTCCGAGAGGCGTTGGCGGTTGTCCTGGAGCGCACTCCAACGCTCCGGCCCCGAAGCGGACTCCTGGTGCACCACCGTGGCCGCCGGCTCGTAGAGGACGCTCCAGCCATTCGCCCGCAGTCGCAGGCACAAGTCGACGTCCTCGTTGCCGTTCCAGTAGCCCTCGTCGAACCCGCCGACCTCGGCGAACAGCTCGGAGCGGACCGCAAGGCACGCTCCGCTCGCTGCCGGCACCTCGAGGGCCCAGGGGCCGGGGTTGTCCTTGCGCAGCCACCCGTCGAGCAGCTCGTGCTCCTCGTCGAGGGCCAGGGACATGCCGGCATGCTGGAGCCGGCCGTCGGGGTAGACCAGGCGAGCCCCGACGGCCCCGGCGTCGGGGTGGCGACCGAGCGCTCCGAGAAGGGCCCGGAGCCACCCGCCCCTCACCTCGGTGTCGCTGTTCAAGAACACGACCACGGGCGCCCGGGCCAGGCGGGCACCCTGGTTGCACGCCCGGGCGAAGCCGAGGTTGGTCTCGTTGCGCACCACCGTCACGTCCCCGCCGAGGGCGTCGAGCAGGGCCGGGGTGGAGTCGGTCGAGGCGTTGTCGACCACGACCAGCTCGAAGTCCGCTCCGGCATCGGTGTTGGCAAGCGCCCCCAGGCACCGGCCGAGGAGCGCCGCCTGGCCGTGGACCGGGACGACCACCGTCGCCTCCGGCCGGCGGGCTCCCCGGCCGGGTCGCTCCGGCCGGCGGATGGAGCTGGCGGTCCGCTCGGCGACGACGGCCATGTTGGCTCCGCCGTCGTTGGCGAGCACCCGGAAGCCGGAGTGGGCCAACAGGCGGGTGAGGAGCCCGGGCGTCCATCCGCTGTGGCGGGCGTCCCAGGCTCCCTCGGGGCCGAAGCGGTGCCCCCCGTAGATGCTGCGCACCACCTCGGCGGTGTGGTGGTCCTCGACCAGCCAGCGGGCGAGGAGCTCCAAGTTGGGGACCCGCAGCACCAGGCGGCCACCCGGAGCGAGGACCCGCCACCACTCGGCCAGCACGGCGGGGACCTGCCAGGTGCTCAGGTGCTCGAGCACGTCACGGGCGAGCACCTCCCTGGCGGCGCCGTCCGGGAAGGGCAGGCGGGACGCATCGGCGACCACGTCCGCGACCTCTCGGCGAAGGTCGAGGTTCACATATCCCGCCCGGCGGTCGTCTCCGGAGCCGATGTTGAGTGCCACCCACCCCCCCGCCTCCGCCTCGCCGGTGATCCGAGCGGCGAGCAGCGGGGCGATCCGGCCCAGCTCGTCGAGCGCCTCGGGATCCTCACCCATCCGGGCGAGCAGCTCTCGCGCTATCTCGACCGCCCGTTCGTCGCCGAAGCTGCCGTGCGCCGCAGCGGCGGCCCGGAGGCGCACCTGCGGGTCCACCTGAGGGTCCCTTGCGATGGCGAGGAGCGGGCAGGCCCCGGGCTGGCCGGCTCTGCGCAGGCGGGCCGACCAGACCAGCGCTCGGGTCACCGGCAGGCGCCCGGCGATCCTGGTGGCCGCGGCGAGCGGCTCGACGCGATCGGGCCAGGCTCGGGCGAGCCCGTCGAGGATCGCATCGGCTACGGGCAGAGCGAGCTGCAGGCACTGGGCACAGAGTGGGAGGAGGGCGTCGGGCGGCGCCACGGCCGCCACCTCGGCGGGGTCCCGTCCGGCGTCGAGGAGCCAACCGGCGAGCTCGCCGAGGCCCACGTCGAGCACCCCGAAGCGGCGAGCGCCGTCGAGGACCACGTCGGCAGCCTCGCCGGGACGACCGAGCCCGGCGAGCGACGCCCCCCGGAGGGCGGCCAGGGCGTGGGGACCGTACTCGAAGCCGTCGTCGTCCGTTCCGATCTCGGTCACCGCCTCGAGCAGGGCCAGCCCGACGTCGATCTCGCCGAGGGCCAGCCGGCATCGCCCCTCGGCGATTATCGCCGGGGTCGGATCGGCGCTGACCTCGCGTAGGCGACCGGCCACCGTCAGGGCCTCGGCGGCCCGCCCGAGCGAGAGCAGGGTGTCGACCTGCATCCGCAGCGCGATTCGGGTGACCGTCGGGTTCTCGGAGGTCGCGACCGCCTCCTCGAGGGATTGGAGCCCAGCCTCCGGCTGGCCGGCTGCGAAGCGGCTCCGGCCGAGGTTCATGAGCGCGTAGGGCTGGTCGTGGCCACCCTCGGAAGCTTCCGCCTCGGCGAGGCGGAGGTTGCGCTCGGACTTGTTCTTCGAGCGGTAGATCCCCTCCAGGTAGCCGGAGTGGACTATGTGGACGTCTGCGAGCAGGGTCATCGTGAGGAATGCCGGTTCGTGCCGGCGCCACACCTGCTCGTGGAGCCGGCCCACCCAGTGGCCGGCGTCCGAGCGGAACAGGCGACAGGCGACGTGGCCGCTGCGGGCGCCGAGGCCGGTCCCGTGCAGGTTCTCGATTCGTACGACGTAGCCCTCGACGTCGTCGTCGCGCTGTTCCAGGCGCCGCCGCAGGGTGGGCGGGTCTCCGGACAGCACCTCGTCGGCGTCGAGCCAGAGGATCCACTCGCCCGAGCAGTGCGCGAGGGCGGCATTGCGCGCCCGGGCGAAGTCGTCGTCCCAGTAGCCCTCGACGACGGTCGCGCCGAGGCCCGAGGCCACCTCGACCGTTGCGTCCGTCGAGCCGGTGTCGTAGACCACGACCTCGTCGGCCAGGTCGTCCGCCGAGGCGATGCAGGCGGCGAGCCGCTCGGCCTCGTCGCGCACGATCATGCAGAGCGAGACCAGCGGGCGCACAGTTCGCGCCTGTTCGGCGGTAGCGACGGAGGAGTGCTTGTCCAGGAAGCGGGCCCGGTTGGCCACCTGGGCGGCCGCCCAGTCAACGCCGTTGGACTCGAAGCTCACGTGGCCCTCGTGGTGGACGAAGACTCGTCGACAGACGAGCAGTTGGTAGCCGGCGGCGCGGAGCCGGGCACAGAGGTCGTCGTCCTCGTAGCCACCGCCCTCGAAGCGTGGGTCGAAGCCCTTGATCGACCTGAAGATCTCGGCTCGCACTGCCAGGCAGAAGCCGACCAGCCTTCGGGTCGGAAGCGTCGGCGGCGTCGCCGAGGCCAGACCAGCCGCGAAGGCCGCCTGGGAGACCAGGTCGCCGGCGACGTAGTCGGTCGAATCGAGCAGCTGGGAGCCCGAGACGGCGTTGGACATCGGCCCGGTCGCCGCCACTTGGGGGTCGGCGAAGGGATCGAGCAGCCCGTCGAGCCAGCCGGGGGTCACGAGGGTGTCGCTGTTCAAGAAGACCAGCACCTCGCCCGCCGCCAGGGCTGCGCCCTGGTTGCAGCCGGCGGCGAAACCCAGGTTGACCACGTTGGTGGCGACCTGGGCGGCAGGCTCGCCGCCCAGGAGCTCCTCGAGGCCCCGGGCGGTGCCGTCGGTCGATCCGTTGTCCACCACCACCACCTCGTCGGTGGGCCCGAGGGTGGGCACCAGGGATTCCAGGCAGGCGCGGGTGGTCTCCCAGGCGTTCCAGGCGAGGACGACCACCGAGGCCGAAGGGCGGCTCATGGTGCTTCACCTCGGCAGCTGCGCGCCGGTCCTGAACCTGCTCTCAAGTGCCGGTCGGGTCGCGCCGTTGATCGACCCGGAGCACGGAACGCTCCCCCGGCCCGCCGGGCACACCACCACGAAGGAGCAGTCCATGATCTCGATCAACGGCAACGTCGCCGCCCTCACCGCAGAGAACAACTTGAACGCCACCGAGTCCAGCCTGCAGACCACCGTCTCGCAGCTGAGCTCGGGCCTGCAGATCCAGACCGCAGCCGACAACGCAGCCGGCTACGTGATCTCCCAGTACCTCCAGGCCCAGTCCAACGGGTCCAACGCCGCCATCTCCAACGCCCAGAACGCGACCGGGCTGCTGCAGATCGCCCAGGGCGCGATGAACCAGCAGATGCAGATCCTCCAGCAGATGAACACCCTGGCGACCGAGTCGGCCAACGGCACCAACGACACCCAGTCCCTCACGGCCAACCAGCAGCAGTTCGCCTCCCTGCAGAGCGAGCTCACCCAGATCGCCTCGACCACCCAGTACGGGCAGGTGAACCTGCTCGGCGGCACCTCGACCGCCGGTACGTTCGTGTCGAATGCCTCGGTTGCCATCACCTTCCAGGTCGGCGCCTACGACCAGACGGCCAACTTGCTGTCGGTGAACCTGTCGGCCACCGATGCGACGAGCCTCGGGGTGGGCGCAGGTTCGGCATCGATCGGCAGCTCGGCCAGCGCCCTTGCGGCGATGTCGTCGGTCCAGGCAGCTATCACCAAGCTCGGCGGCGAGGCGGCGACCCTCGGCGCCACCCAGAACCAGCTGCAGACGATCGTGAACAACCTGACCGTCACCCAGCAGAACGTCTACGCCGCCAACTCCCAGCTGGTCGACGTGAACGTTGCGACTGCTTCGAGCAAGTTCGCCTCGGAGCAGGTCCTCGCCCAGGCCGGAGTCGCCGTGCTCTCCCAGGCCCAGTCCCTGCCCCAGCTCGCCCTGAAGCTCATCTAGTCGAGCCCCTCGGTAGGGCCCGGGCGCAGCGCCGCCCGGGTCCTACCCCGAGCGGAGAGGAGTTGGTGCAGCCGTGTCCTCCGTGTCGCCGTCGAGCTCGCTCGGCTCGGCCTACGAGCCGCCGCTGTCGTTCCAGGGGATCGAGTCGGGTCTCAACACCTCGGCGATCATCAGCGCCTTGATGCAGAGCTACAGCGGCCCCCTCGACGACCTCGAGGTCCAGCAGAAGACCGACCAGGCCCAGATCACCGCCTGGCAGACCTTGAGCAGCGACCTGCAGTCCCTGCAGAGCGCGGCCGGCGCGCTGAGCGCCCCCGGAGCCCTCGACGGGGCAGTGTCGGCGTCGAGCTCGCAGCCGGCGGTGGCCACCGCGACCGCCGGTGCATCTGCCAGCCCGGGGTCGGTGAGCTTCGTGGTCGACCAGCTGGCCCAGGCGGAGTCGCTCGTGTCCTCGGGCACCGTGGCATCCACGAGCGACGTGGTCGCGGGGGCGAACCTGATGCTCGGCGTCGGCGGCGCGGCGCTCGGGATCGTCTCGATCGGCGCCGGCAGCGGGGTCGCCGCGGGCGGTCACACGATCAGCGTCACCCAGGCGTCGGCGGGCGCCACGGTGGAGGGGACCTCGGCCCCCGCAGCGAGCACCACCATCGGCAGTGGCAACGACACCCTCTCGGTGAGCCTCGACGGGGCCGCGGCGGTCACCTACACCCTGGCCGCCGGCACCTACAGCGCCTCGGAGCTGGCGAGAGCAGTCTCGGTAGCCTCGGGCGGAACGCTCACCGCCTCGGTCGGCAGCTCCGGCCAGCTGGCGGTGGCGACCACCGAGCAGGGGTCGGCGGCGACCCTGCAGGTCACCGGTGGCAGCGCGCTCGGAGCGCTCGGGCTGTCCAGCTCGACCACGGCGGCCACCGGCACCGACGCGGTGGTCGAGGTCGACGGCGCCACCAACACGGTGAGCGACATCGCCGGGTCGGGCACCACCACCCTCAGCCTGACCTCCGGCACCGGCGGCACGATCACCGTCGGGGTGCAGGGCGGGCTCAGCGCCGGCAGCATGCGAGCGGCGCTCGTCTCGACCCTCGGCGGCTCTCTCGGGGGGGTGGTCCAGGCCATCGACGGCTCCGGGCTCGGGGTGAGCGCCAGCGCGGTCCAGCTCGCTTCGGGGGGCTACGCCCTGGAGGCCACCTCCCAGGCGACCGGCACTGCGGGCGCGCTCACCATCGATCCCCAGGCCTTTGCCTCCTCACCACTCGGGACGATGGAGACCGCCGGCGCGGCGCAGGACGCGATCATCTCGGTGGGGGGTAGTGGGGGTCCGCAGGTGAGCTCGCAGACCGACACCTTCTCCGGGCTGCTGCCCGGGGTGAACGTGCAGGTGGCGTCGGTCGGCTCCGCGCCAGTCACCGTCACCGTCTCGCCCGACGGGTCGGTGGTCGCCCCGAAGGTCAAGGCTCTCGTCGACGCGGCCAACGCCGTGCTCTCTCAGATCTCCGAGGACACTGCCTACGATCCGACGACCAAGACTGCGGGACCGCTGAACGGCCAGTTCGGGGTCTCCGAGCTGGCCAACCAGGTCCTCGCGGTCGTCGGCCAAGCGCTCGGGGAGTCCTCGCTCGGCTCGGGGGCCACGGCTGCGGGGATCGGCCTCGGCTCCAACGGTACGCTGAGCTTCGACTCCTCGGCATTCAGCGCTGCCTACGACGCCAACCCGTCGGCGGTGAGCGCGATGCTCAGCCAGGGTGGTAGCTGGGAGCCGTCCTCGTCGGCCTACGCCGGGCAGGTGAGCCTGGTGACCGCCACGAACGGGACGGCTCCGGGTAGCTACAGCGTCACCATCTCCCATGCGGCCACCCAGGCCGTCGACACCGGCACCGTCGGCTTCGTCTCCGGCTCCTCGACCGTCGGCTCCTCGGGTGCCTACACCGTCACCGACGGATCGGCGAGCGCAACCTACGACTTCTCCTCGGGCCAGACCCTGTCCCAGGTCGTCTCCGGGCTCGACGCTGCCTTCGCCCACGCCGGGATCGACCTTTCCGCCGAGCTCACCACGACCGGCTCCGGGCTCACCGGCATCGGGATCGTCTCCGCCGCCTACGGCTCGGCGCAGAGCTTCACCGTCTCCGCATCGGGCACCGACGCCTTCGGGTTGGCCTCGTCTGCGGCCTTCACCGGCACCGACGTCGCCGGGACCATCGACGGGGTGGCTGCGACCGGTACCGGTCAGATCCTCGCCGTCGCACCGGGAACCCCGCAGCTCGGTGGCCTGGCCCTGCAGGTCACGACCCCGTCGGTCTCATCGCCAACCACCATCGGGAGCTTCGACTACACCCCCGGGCTCGCCCAGGGCCTCGCCAGCCTCGCCGCCAGCTCCACTGCCCCCGGCAGCGGGCTCGTGTCCACGAGCATCGCAGGCCTCCAGGCCGACTCGGGGACCCTGAGCGGGCAGATCTCCCTCGAGCAGCAGGTCGTCGACCAGGAGCGGTCGATGCTCGTCCAGGAGTTCAACCAGCTGGAGACCTCGCTGGCCCAGATCAAGGGACAGGGATCCATGCTCGGGGCCGCTCTCGGCGGGTCCAGCACTTCCGCTGCTTCTGCTTCTACTTCCAGCGCCACCACCCAAGGAGGCTGACCATGGCCGACACCGCCACCGCCTATCGCAGCCGGGCCGCAGAGACCTCGAGCGGCCCCCGGCTGATCGTGGCGCTCTACGAGCGGCTCACCACGGACCTGCACGTGGCCCTCGACGCCCTGGAGGTTCACGGGGACCTCTTCGTCGCGTCGGAGTCCTTGGTGCATGCCCAGCAGGTCCTGCTCGTCCTGCGCACCTCTCTCGACCCCGACGGGTTCCGCGGCGCCAGAGAGCTCTTGGACGTCTACGCATTCTTGGAGCGCGAGCTCATCCGGGCCAACCTGGCCAAGGACCCTGTCGGAGTTCGCGGTTGCCTCGAGGTGCTCGAGCCGCTGCGCGCGGCGTGGGCCGGCGCAGTCGAGGCGGTGGAACGTGGACTGGTCCCGCTGGCTGGATGAGGCGGCAGCTCGGGCGGCCGCCGTGCGCGAAGAGCGCGCTCCGGGCGCAGCGCTCCCCACGCTCCGCCCGTTGGCAGCTCCCCCCGCTGGCAAGGTTCCCCCGGAGCTGGAGGGGCGTGCTAGGTCGGTCCTCGCCGCAACCCTCGAAGCGGAGGCGGCGCTCGCAGCCCGGCGGGAGGTCGTGGCTGGCCGGCTCGGCCGCCTGAGGCGGGCGGCTGGCAGGACCCGTCTGCCGAGCATCGTGGTCACCACGCTGTAGCCGGCGCCCGGCAACCTTGCGCCCGGCAACCCGGCGCCGCCTCTGGCGGTCGTCGGTGGCGCAGGGGCCGAACCTGCTCCAGGGCGGGCGACTGCTCGCTCCGGGGAAGCTGCTCAGGAGGCGGGGGCCACCGTCCAGCCGGCCGGCGTGGCGCCGGGCGGAGAGACGTCGAGCAGCATGCGCAGCCTGGAGACCGCCCGGGAGCGCAGCTGGCTCACCCGGCTCTCGGTGACCCCGAGGATCTCACCGATCTCGACCAGCCGGAGCCCTTCCAGGTAGTAGAGCGTCACGACCGCCCGCTCCCGCTCGGGGAGCTCGACCAGAGCGGACCGCAGCCGTCTGAGCGCCAGCTCCCCGTCGAGGGTCTCCAGGACCTCTTCGAAGCGCTCGTCCTCGTAGCCTGGGTCGGTCCCGTGCTCCTCGCCCGCCTCGAGGCTGACCGGAGCGGTGGCGACGTGCATCTCGACCGCCTCGACGGCGCCGACGGCGATGCCGGCCGCCTCGGCCAGCTCGTCGCGACTGGCGTGGCGACCGAGACGGTGCTCGAGGTCCGAGCGGACCTCGCCCAGGTGGCGGGCACGGGAGCGAACCTGGCGGGGGAGGCGGTCGAGCTGGCG
Organism: Actinomycetes bacterium; assembly: GCA_021819345.1. Classification (GTDB taxonomy): domain Bacteria; phylum Actinomycetota; class Acidimicrobiia; order Acidimicrobiales; family Palsa-688; genus JAKAQB01. Next base: position 8,994 of record JAKARG010000051.1, read on the forward strand.
GAGCTGGTCGAGGATCGCCCCCTTGATCCGTGCGACGGCGTAGGTCTGGAACTTCCACCCCGGGGTGGCGTCGAAGCGCTCCACTGCGTCGATCAGCCCGATCAGCCCGTAGCTCACCAGGTCCTCGGGGTCGCTGCGGCTGCGTAGCTCGGGGGAGAGCCGGCCCACGACCCACTTCACGAGCGGCGAGTAGACGAGCACCAGCCGGTTACGGTTCTCGAGCGTCGGCGAGTCCGAGTAAGCGGACCACAGGGAGCTGGTCGCAGCGTTGCGCCGCCGGTCGTCGTCGTCCGCCATGTGGTCGGGATCGACCTCTGCGCCCCGCAGGTTGAGCAGCTCGTGGCGCTCGGGCTCGGGGGTTCAGGCTCGGCGGCGCGCTTCCGATGGAAGACCTCGATGGCTGCACCCCCCGGAAAGCGCCGGTCGATCCCGACGGTCGCAGTCCCGATCCTCGTGATCGCAGTGGTGGCGATGCTCGTCATCCCGCTCCCGACGTGGGTCCTCGACCTGTTGATCTCGGCCAACATCGCAGCCGCAGTGGTGGTCCTGCTCACCGCCATGCAGGTCAGCCGGCCCCTCGACTTCTCGGTCTTCCCGACGCTGCTGCTCATCGCGACCATGTTCCGCCTGGCGCTCAACGTGAGCGTCACCCGCCTGGTGCTGCTGCACGGCTACGCCGGTTCGGTCATCGAGTCCTTCGGGCACTTCGTGGTCGGAGGGTCGCTGCTGGTCGGACTGGTGGTGTTCCTCATCCTCATCGTCATCCAGTTCGTGGTGATCACCAACGGTGCGGGCCGGGTCGCCGAGGTGGCCGCCCGCTTCACCCTCGATGCGATGCCCGGCAAGCAGATGGCCATCGACGCCGACCTGCACGCCGGCCTCATCGACGACGTCACCGCTCGCCGGCGGCGCCAGGAGGTCGCCGACGAGGCCGACTTCTACGGGGCGATGGACGGGGCTTCGAAGTTCGTGAAGGGCGACGCCATCGCCGCCCTCGTGATCGTCGTGGTCAACTTGGTGGGTGGGCTCGCCACCGGAGTGCTCGTCAAGCACGAGCCGATCTCCCAAGCGATCCGCACCTACAGCCTCCTGTCGATCGGCGACGGTCTGGTGTCGCAGATACCGGCGCTGCTCCTGTCGCTCTCGACCGGGATCATCGTCACCCGGGCGGCGACCGAGCAGGACCTCGGGCAGAGCTTCTTCACCCAGCTCGGCAGGCACAAGACCGTCGTGCGGGCAGCAGGTGTGGTCATGCTCGTGCTGGCCGCAGTCCCGGGGTTGCCCAAGATCCCCTTCGTGGTGGTGGGCGCCGGCGTCGTGCTGGTCGCCGGCCGCCTGCCCGGCGCTGGTGGTGACGATATTGCGGAGCCGACGACGGTGCCTGCCGCCGACCTGCCAGATCGCCCGGAGGCGCTGGCTGCCGAGACCCGCATCGAGCCCCTCGAGCTCGAGCTCGGGGTAGCGGCGATCGACTTGGTGGACCGGGACAAGGGCGGCGACCTGCTCTCCCGGGTGCGAGCGCTGCGCAAGAGCCTGGCGCGCGAGCTCGGCCTCGTGATCCCACCAGTGCACACCCGGGACAACCTCGACCTCCCCGCCGCCACCTACAGGATCCGAGTCCACGGGGTGGACGTGGGCGAGGGTGAGGTCCCCCCGGGGCGCCTTCTGGCCCTCGGTCGGGGGATCGAGACGTTGCCGGGCGAGCCGACCACGGACCCGGCTTTCGGAGGGCCGGCTCGCTGGATCGGCCTGGAGCAGCGCCACCTGGCCAGCGTGCTCGGGGCCACGGTCGTCGATCGCTCCTCGGTGGTCACCACCCACCTGGCCGAGGTGGCCCGCACCCACGCAGCGGAGCTGCTCTCCCGCCAGGACGTGAAGGTCCTGCTGGACGGCCTGAAGCTGCGCTCGCCAGCAGTGGTCGAGGAGATGGCCACCGCCTCGGTCGGCCTGTCCGACGTCCATGGCGTGCTGCGGGGGCTGCTCGAAGAGCAGGTCGCCATCCGGGACCTCGGTCGCATCGTCGAGGCCGTGACCGACCAGGCCCGGGTCGCAAGGGACCCCGACAGCCTGCTCGAGGCGGCCCGGCTCGTGCTCGGGCCGGCGATCTGCGCAGCGCTGGCCGAGGACGGGAGGCTGTCGGTCCTGACCGTCGACCCGCTCTACGAGGCGGACCTGCTGCAAGCGCTCCGCAACGGCGAGCGCGGCAGGATCCTCGGTGTCCCGCCCTCGGAAGCCGCCGCTCTCGTCGCCGAGGTGCTCCGCCTCGCCCGGGAGGCCGAGTCCGGCGGCTCGCTCCCGGCCCTGCTCTCGGGCAACCGGCTCCGCCTGGCGCTCCGCCGGCTGATCTCGCCCAGCCTGCCGAGGATGGCCTTCGTGGCGGTCGGCGAGGTGGGGCGCAACCTGGTCCTGGTCCCGAAAGGAGTGCTGAACCGTGTCGACGCTGCTGTTCGAGGGTGAGGACCTCGGTGTACTGCGGGAACGGGTCCGCGCGGAGGTGGGGGCATCTGCGCGGATAGTCCGGGCGGGCCGGGTCCGCCGTGGCGGCTTCGCCGGCTTCTTCGTCCGAGAGGCCTACCAGCTCGAGGTGGAGACCGACCATCGAGCGGGAGCGACGACCGGCGGAGC